>PAHL01000036.1 GCA_002711185.1 Flavobacteriaceae bacterium | reverse complement strand
CTAGTGGAGAAGATGAGATTCGAACTCACGACCTCTTGACTGCCAGTCAAGCGCTCTAACCAACTGAGCTACATCCCCGTTCATTATTTATTAATAGAATAATATTTTTTATTCTTGTAAAAATGAATACCGAAACATATTAATGCAGCAGTTATTGAGACTATTTTGACAGAAGTAGGAATTATAGAGCCAAAGTCAGAAAATTTTCTAACAGCTACCTCAAAAAAATTTAAAATAGTCAATCCAACAGCAATTTTGTAATAGATATTTTTCACAATTACTAAATTAATAAAATAAGGGTAAGCCTTGTTATTTTTTCTTCTTGAAAAAGATTGGTTGATTAAACATTCTTATCTTTAAAATGTTATGAATTTAGTTATTCTTATTGCTTGGTTTATTGTTCTTGTGATGCTAATTTCGTATTATACTTCAATATGAAAAATATTATTAAATTCTGAAGCAAAGAAAAATGGAGAAAAACATTTTTGGGGAACCACTTCAAAGTTGTTGTTCTAAACCAATGACAGGATATTTTAGAGATGGTTTATGTAGAACTATTTCAGATGATACTGGAACACATACTGTTTGCGCCATAATGACAAAAGATTTTTTAGAATTCTCTGCGCTTAAAGGAAATGATTTAATTACACCAATGCCCTACTATCAATTCCCTGGCTTAAAAGAAGGTGATAAATGGTGCCTATGTGTTAGTAGGTGGATTGAGGCTGAAAAAGAAGGAAAAGCACCTAAACTAATTTTGGAAGCAACACATGAAAAAACCTTAGAATACACCTCAATTGAAACGCTAATAAAATATGCGTTCAAGGAAAAGTCTTCTTAAAAGAATTTATTAATTTTAAATCAAATCCATTTACCATGAAAAAAATATTTCTTACATTAATTTTTTTAACCTCAGTTACAAGTTGCAGTGAAGTCAAAAAAGATAATAATCCAATCGATAATAAAATGAAAAAAGCGTTAAATTTAAATAATGATCAAGTAACTGTTTTAGTTGAGGTCTCATATTCCAGTGATTTAGAGGTAATCAAAAAATTTATTCGAGACGAACAAGCTCCTCTTTTTTTTAATTTAGATGATCCTGGAATTATAAGATTTGAGTGGTTTTTGAATGAGGCAGAAAAAACTGGAACTCTAATTGAAGTTTTTGAGAATTCAAATGTTTGGGAGGAACTTGGAAATAAAGTTTTAGGATCTCCAATAAATATAAAATTTAGAGAGTTGTTTAAAATTGAAAAACTAACAGTTTTAGGTGATATAAATGAGAATTTTAAGGCTAAGATTCAAGCCATGAATCCCGTTATTAAATCTTATGTAGGTGGAATAAATTAATTGAGTGAAGTCAAAATATATTTTTCCGATAATTTCAATAATCAATATTTTTTGTGGGTTATTATTGTTAATTGGTGTTTTTTCAGCACCTGAAGAATTAATATCACCGTACTTTCAAGGAGAAATAACGGACGAATTAATTTTTTTTGCGCAAGGAATAGTTAATGTAACAGCAGTTCACCAAATTGGTATTGGACTTTTTATTTTTGTTTTGTGGAAATTAAAACTTGGTAAGGATTCAAATAAAAAAGTATTTCTTGCTTATTCAGTTTTTGGAGGAACAATTTTATTAGTTGCATTATTTAATCATTTATTCCAGGGGGGTGGTCCACCAATTCCTATTCTAGTACTCATAATTTCAGCAACTCTTCTGGGGCTATATGGATCAAAAAGAGAAACTAATTGAACCTCTAGTACTAATTTTCACATTCGTTATCGGCGATTTTTAATCCTTCAGATATAATACTTAAACCATTATCGATCTGAATTTTGGTAATGCACAAGGGTGGAGCAATAAATATATAGTTCCCTCTAATAAAAATATTCATGCCTAATTCAGAAATTTTTGATGTAATCCGATTTATAACATTTAATTCCTCAGGTTTAGGATTAAACCCTACCATAGGTTCTTTAGTTTCTTTGTTTTTTACCAGTTCAATGCATCCTAACAATCCAGTATTTCTAAAGTCTCCAATTGAAGGATGCTTAGATTTCATTATATGAACTTTATTCTCAACATATTTACCCATTTCCTTTGCATTATTTATAAGGTTGTCTTTTTCATATATTTCTATCACCTTCAATGCGACAGCACATCCAACTGGATGAGCAGAGTATGTTAGACCAATCATCAGTTCCTCCTCATTAAAATAATTTGCGATTGGTTCACTAACTTGTATTGCTCCAAAAGGAATATAACCAGATGTAATTCCTTTTGCCATAACCATAATATCTGGAACAACTTCATGATTATTAATCCCAAACCATTCTCCTGTCCTTCCAAAACCACTCATAACCTCATCTGAAATAAGTAGAATTCCATATTTATCGCAAACCTTTCTTAATTTTTTAAAATATCCTTTAGGAAGTTTAAGACAACCTGAGCTACCAGATTCTCCCTCCATGATTATCGCGGCAAAATTTTCTGGTCCTTCATAAGCTAATATTCTGTCAAGTTGATCGAAACAATCTTGCTTCCATTCTTGACCTNTTGATCTATATTCATANGGGATTTCTAAATGAACNAAATTGGGNCCCATCTGATTATCAACCTTNANTTTTCTNGGATCCCCACCTGCAGACATCGCTCCCATNGTTGANCCATGNTATGAACGATANCTTGTTAATATTTTGTGTCTTCCAGTATAAATTCTAGCNANCTTAATGGCATTTTCAATACCTGTTGCNCCACANATNGTAAAAAANGANTTATTTAAATTTCCTGGACATATTTCAGATAATTTTTTCCCTAAATCACCTCTTACTTTNGTTATTGTTGATGGATTTACATAACTAACCTTTTTCATCTGATTTANNACAGCATCAGTAACCCTCTGATCNCCATGTCCAATATTNACATTAANTAAACCNGATGAAAAATCTAAAATTTTATTTTTTTGATGATCAATNAAATAAACTCCTTCTGCTTTATNAATATTTAAAGGTTTATATCCTGATTGTTTTCTCCACTCAAAAAGGGTATAATTTAAATTGTTNCTTAAGATTTCACTTTCAATACTNTTCATTTTGGNAGTTTAAAAAAAGATGATCAAAAGTAAATAAATTAAANTATCTAAATGCCTGATATTTTTAATAAAGATTTGTTAATGTATATTAGAAAAATGATTCGTTTATANTTCTTTNTTNTTNTGATTTTTAAAATTAGTTTCTCTTATTCTCANGGAGATAAAAATTTNTACAAACAATATAGAACTGGNCCNGATCCTGATAATTTTTTTCATAAATGGAATTACTCANTAAGTGGAAAATTAAATTTTATGAATTCCGATCAAGATTANACAAAGATTGGNNTNGGCAAAGGANTAGNTGNNGTTGTCCAAAGACTAAGTTCAAAAANTTTTGNCTTTAGTTTNGGNATTGAANTTAATGAAATTAATTATAAATATGAAGGNTATTTTAATGANTCAAAAGATAATTTANAATATTTGAGTGTTCCTTTTTCNATTAGACTTTATCCAAATAGAAAATTATTTATTGAAGCNGGAATAAAATATCACTATTTATTATCTGCTAAAAACTCACAAAATATNAATCCACTTGATAATTCTAATAANTATTTAGATGGNCTNTTTAATAATTCAATTGGTNCTTTTATTGGTTTTGAATACCANGTTTGGAAAAGATTATGTGTTGGTATNCATTATNAATATNTAAAGTCNANAAAAAANANCCANATAGAAATTTATCCAAATATTTTTAATGGTNTTTCATTAAAAATTGGANCCTTTCTTAAGAACCCTTNTANTAGACCNAAANANAANCTAAATTGATTTTCTTATGGTGATNTTTAAAANCTCATGTTTNTTAAATAATTGATCTGGAGTGAACTTNCTCATTAACTGATATAAAACAGATACTGACCATTTATCTTTTCTTGTATAAATTCCTGCCTCAAAATTATTCCTGTACTTAATACTTGGGAGAATTAATTCTGACTCATCATCATACAAGCTTCCACTTAAGGTGAAATCGTGAGGTCTAAACTCTTGATTGGTGCCAAAATATATTCCAGCTGAATCTTCATTCGTGTTTAAATTAGTTCTTTTGAATGGAAGTAAATTTTTTGATCCTAACATTATTCCAAACCTCCCAATTGCATAAGTAGTGTGAGAGGACAATTTACTATAAAGTTGACCTAGTAAATGAATACCATTTGTAAGGGAAACAACCTTATTAATTTGCCCGAAAATTCCATAATGAATTCTCTGAGGTTGAGCGCCAATCCATGCTAACTCGGGTAATTTCAAAAAAGTCTTGTGATAAAAGTTTTGGAAAGTTTTGGCTAAAGAGGCATCGCCTGTTACACCTATTTCAATNCCATAACTATAACTAGAATTTTCTTTTAAAAAATATTCCCTCTCATGTTGAACATATAACCATCCACTATATGGGTAGTCCATNATTGTAATATCATTGGTATATCTAAAAGAAGGATTATAAATGTGTTGAGCTAATGTCCAATAATTAATATTTTTTTCTTTCTTTTTTCCATAAGAAATAAATATTCCACTTGAGTAATAATGGTCTGTTCTGAAATAAAGATCGTTATCTACTGATAATTCAATATAAGATTGAGCTGACATTGAAAAAGTAATACACGCAAAAATTAGTGAGAGATGATATTTGGTTTTCAATGAAAAAAGTTTTTATTTAAATATAAAAACTAATTCTAAGTCGAGTAGGAATTAAAAAATATTTTTAATAGAAAAATGATTAGAAAAGCTATTCTTTCAGATTTAGATACCATAAAAAATATAGCCGAAAGTTGTGCTAAAAAAATGATAGCCAATAAGATTTTTCAATGAAATCATAATTTATATGTCTTAAGAAGAGCATATCTAAGTACCAAGTCTGATAGATGTTTAGAATGGTATTTTCTGATTTAAAGTAAAATGAGGGCTTTGACTAGTTTCCTGACCTTAGTCGTTTTTTATTGGGCGATCCCTTTGGTCATCATAACGCATTAGTGCAAAGTTTTAATAATTTTTTTTTATTTTTTGACTTTTTATTACAATTAACTTTTGATTTAATACTTTTGTTTTAAAATTATCTACAAAATTTAACTATAACTGATAAAATTAACTAATGAAAAATTTAATTCTTATTTCAATACTTTCTGTATACACTGCAACCGCTCAGGGCTTTATGCCTCCTTTCACTTTTGGATCAACCGCTACTGGAGAAATAACTATGGACGATGGTAATGTCTATAAAGGAAAATTTACAATGTTTGCTGTAGGTTTTAAAGGAGTGAATTTAAGACTTAAAACGGAGTCTGGAGAAAAAATTAAGGGAAATAGAGATAACATGAGTTTAATAAAATTTGATGCTCCCAAAACTAAAGTTGGAAAACTTTTGTCTATGGCTAATCAAGGTAATAAAATTTCGTTATCAGAAACACTGGGCCAAGATTGGAAAACTGCCTTAAATCAAGAATACTATATTTTTAGAAGAGTTCAGAATAAAAAAGGGAAACCCTCATTCCTCCAACTTATTAACCCTGGGTTTGACGATAAGATTCAAGTTTATCTTGATCCAAAAGCNAAGGAAACAGGAGGCTCAGCATTAACAGGAGGACTAGTCGGTGGTAAAGACAAATCATATTATTTTTCAAAGGGAAATTCCTTTACAACTTTGGTAGAAAAAAGGAAGTATAAAAAATCCTTTACGACTATATACGATAATTGCTCAATGATGATTAAAAAATTCCCTGATAGAGATTTTAAAAATATAGCAGAACATGTTTATTTCTTCAACAAAAACTGTGGTAATTAGTATAAACTTTTAAGAATTCTATTCCTTTATAGAAACTAAAAACAGGACTCTTTTTTTGAAACATACTGCTNGTGCCTTACATCATAAAATAATCTACCTAAGTATGGTTTAAATTAATAAAAATATTATTCCCGCCCTTTTATACAACTGATAGATCATAGGTTCAAATCTCCCCATCTCCTTCTATCAAATGCTATTTTAATCTAGTTTTTTCTAATTTAGATCAAAAAAAGATAAAAGGCCTCTTTGAAAAAGCAAATAAATAAAGTTTATTTCTCTATTCTATATATATAACGAGTGATAAAAATAGCATCTCTTTCTTTATCGGCAATTTCCAAATCTGAAGTAATACTAAACAACTCCCAATCTTGAGTTGATATTTCATTTAGCCTAGATCTCACCTTAGTATCGCTCGCTAAAGACTAAAGATTACAAAAAACCTTTATATAAATTGCCTTGCAGTTCATATAGCTTATCAAAAAATAGGATTAGCTAGATATGTGATGGATTATTCAGAAAATTTTACAAAAAAATAATTATGTTTCAATTAGATTAGATACTTTTAGCAAAAATCCAAGAAACATAAAATTTTATGANATCAGAGGATATATTNAGCTTGGAAATATTTTTCTTCCAAATCAAAGTGAAGATTCTTTCTGTTGCTATGAGTAAATAATCTAACTGAAAGAATAATTATGGGTAATAAAATAAGAATTACAAAAAAATTTACTTTCGAAACCGCTCACGCCATATATGGTTATGATGGACTTTGTAAAAATGTTCATGGTCACAGTTACAAACTAAATGTAACCGTAATTGGAACTCCAATAAATAATCCTGATGATGTAAAAAATGGTATGATTATAGATTTTTCTGATTTAAAAAAAATAGTTCGCGACGAAATTGTTGTGCCTTTTGATCATGCAACTGTGTTAAATTATAAATCTCCACACAAATTAATGGCAGATGAGATGGAAAGAAGAGGAAATAAAATTATAAAAGTTGATTTTCAGCCCACATGTGAGATGCTTGTAATAGATTTTGCAGAAAAAATTAAGAAAAAATTACCTTCAAATATAGCCCTCTATTCTTTAAAGTTAACAGAGACAGCAACGGCATACGCTGAGTGGTATGAATCTGACAATTAATTTTAATTATAAACTCTTATATTTAATATTGATAAGTTTTTGAATGAGTAAGAGACTAGTAATATTAATGATTCTAATGTTTGCATTTTCACTCAATGCCCAAGAAAATGAATTTATTCCTATCAAAAACTCTTTATCAGAAAAAAAAAATACTCCAAATTCTGTCGTTAATAAGGGTGATTTGAAAAAAATAAAGTCTCTTTTGAAAGATTACAAGCCTTTTGATAGAAACGATCCGCGTTTAAATAAAAAAAAATGGTCTTTAAAAGACAGGACAAATGGAAGAGCGTATAATAAAAATAGAATTGGTGTAGACAGACCTTCAGAGAATATGGGGTCTATGCGAAGAAATTACAGGGATCGGCACAATTATTTTTCTGGTATTTTTGGTGACCAAGGGAAAAAGTCTGAGAATAGAAACAGAAATAGTGAAATCAGAAAAGTTGGAAGGGGATTTTGAAAAGATCTTTTAGAAATTTTATGCTTTAACGTTTAATGGATTGATTAACTTCTCTATTAAAACCCTAAACTATCTAGATCCTCTTCTTCATTATCTGAAAAAATTTGTTCTGCATATTTCTCACAATCTAGATTAATTGAAAGATTTTCAGGCTCTACAAAATCCTCACTTGAAATACCTAGTTCTGGATTTAAATAGGCATTTTTCATGAATTGACCCCAAATAGGTAAAGCCATTGTTGCTCCTTGACCAAAGCCAATTTCATCAAAATGAATTGAACGATCTTCTCCTCCGACCCAAACTCCAGTAACTAGATTAGGAACCATTCCCATAAACCAACCATCGCTCTGATTTTGTGTAGTTCCCGTTTTTCCAGCAATTGGATTTTCAAAAACATAAGGATAACCAGTGACTATATTTTTATATATGTAATTTTCTTCCTCTAGTCCTGCATGTCTTAGTCTAGCTCCTGAGCCATATTCAGTAACACCCTTCATCAGACTAACAGTTACATAAGCTGCCTCTTCAGATAGAACATCCACTGTTTTAGGTGCACTTTCAAAGATAACAGTTCCATTTTTATCTTCAATTCGAGACACCATTATGGGTTTAACATAAATTCCTCTGTTTGCAAACGTACTGTATGCTCCTACCATTTCAAATAAACTAAAATCAGGAGTCCCAAGTGCAATTGAAGGAACTGGTGGAATTCTCGAAGTAATTCCCATTTTTTTAGCAAGGTTAATAACAGGCCTAGGTCCAACCTTATCCATTAATCTTGCACTTATTGTATTCACTGAATTTGCTAATGCATTTTTAAGTGTTCTATTTCTACCATACTTATCACCTGAATTTTTTGGACACCACGCATCAATATTCCCGTGTTTCATTGGTTCAATACAAAAAAGAGCATCAGGTAAGATATCGCATGGAGATAGTTTTAACTGATCAATTGCAGTGGCATAAAGAAACGGTTTAAATGTTGAGCCAATTTGTCTTTTACCTTGCTTTACCTGATCATACTGAAAATGTTTATAGTCATAACCACCAATCCAGACTTTCACATGTCCTGTTTGAGGTTCCATTGACATCATTGAAGCTCTTAAAAAATGCTTATAGTATCTTATAGAATCCATAGGCGACATTATTGTATCAATCTCACCGCTCCATGAGAANACAGTCATNTCTGTTGGTTCGTTAAAATTTGATAAAATTTTATCTTTTTNCCAGCCAGAATTAACTTTATTTCTCCAGCGTTCNGATCTNTATGCAGNCCTTTCCATTAGTGTNTCAATCTGNCCTTCTCTTAGNTCTAGAAAAGGAGCTGTTTCGTTNTTTGATANACTNTTTTGAATNAAAAATTCTTTTTGTAAATTTTTCATATGACTTTTTACTGCATTCTCNCCAATCTGTTGTAATCTGGAATCAATAGTTGTNAATATTTTAAGACCATCTCTATATATGTTATATTTAGATCCATCTTCTTTTGGATTACTATTTATCCAACCTTTCATGAANTCTTGTAAATATGCCCTNAAATATGTTGCTAGNCCCTCTCTGTGNGATTCAGGAGTGTATTTAATTTCTAGAGGAAATGTTATTANAGAATCTAAANCTTCTTTTTTTATGTATTCGTTACGAAACATTTGTCTTANTACAATATTTCTTCTTGATTTAACTAATTCNGGTCGTCTAATNGGATTGTAATAAGAAGAGTTTTTTANCATCCCNATTAACATTGCAGACTGTTCAATTTTTAAATCTAATGGGCTTNAATTAAAGAATATTTTTGCTGCTGATCGAATTCCATCAGCATTATANCCAAAATCATATACATTCAGATACATNGCTATAATTTCATTTTTNGTATACCTNCTTTCTAATTGAACAGATAAAACCCATTCTTTTATTTTTTGAATAATTGCCTCNCTNAGATTTCTGGATCTTACNCCAACAAAAAGTTGTCTGGCTAATTGTTGAGTAATTGTACTNGCNCCACCTCTTTTNCCAANAAATANAATAGCNCTTATTGTTCTTTTCCAATCAATCCCAGAATGACTATAAAATCTTTCATCTTCAGTTGCAATTAAAGCATTAACAATATTTTTAGGTAACTCATCAAATTGAATTGGGGTTCTATTGTCTTGATAATAAAATTTNCCTAGGGTTTTTCCGTCAGATGAAATTATTTGAGTAGCTAAATTTGTTTTTGGGTTTTCAAGTTGCTGCAAATCAGGCATTGGTCCAAAAGACCCATTAGNAGCTGAAAAAAATACGTAAAAAATTGCTGCTATTGAAATTANAATAATCGACCAGAAGATCCTTATAACCAGTTTTGGGTAATTTATTGTCGGTTTATCACTCATTATCAGGTTTTTTTTCAGAAAACTTAATTCCCAAGCTTACGACTCCAGGTAATATTTTTAAGCCCTTTTCTTCCTGATTTTTTCTCATTGCGTGATTTAATGTGATCAAATAGTCCGAGCCTTTTTTAAAATTATATTCATCTATCCAAATCAAAAAGCTTTCTCTAATATTGCCATATCCACTACCCAAAAAATTTCCCTCCTTATCAGCCATTAAATATTCCAAAGTATCCTTGGTAATTAAAATGTTATCTTCATTTAGTGATGCAATCATAAATAGGTTAGAATATTGGTAGTTATTATCATTTCGAATATGAAATTGAATNTCGTACTTTTTNTCAGGAAAAGAATTAAATTCAAAAAAAACGGTATCATTTAACTCCCATCCATTTTCAAAATCTTTGTAACTGCTATGAATTGAATTATTAGAACATTTATAAAAAAACAGAACACATAGATAGAAAGNTAAAAGTCTATTAATTTTCATTTTCTTTGAAAGCTTTTAATGATAATTGTCTATTTAAATTTTAAATGTTTTGATCTTCCCTTTTTAAAGATTTTATTGCTGTTGTGAGTTCCTTTTCTCATATTTTTTTGAATCTCTAAGGGAAGACTTACAACTTCTTTACACTTTTCAGAACAACAATTNTTATTCTTAATTTGACAGGATTTACATTGAATGAATAAAAGATGACATGCTTCATTAGCACAATTTACATGATTATCACAGGAGTTGCCACATTGATGACATTTTGATACAATATCATTTGAAATTCGTTCAGATCTTCTTTCATCAAAAACAAAGTTTTTACCCTTAAATTTATTTTCTAATTTTTCATCTTTGACTTGTTTAGCATATTCAATGATACCACCTTCAAGTTGAAAGACATTCTCAAAACCCTTGTNTTTAAAATAAGCACTTGCCTTTTCACACCTAATACCACCAGTACAGTACATTAAAAGGTTTTTATTTTTTTTATTTTTTAGTATTGTTTTTTCAATAAATGGAAGTGAATCTCTAAAAGTGTCTACATCAGGTTTGACAGCTCCCTTAAAAAACCCTATTTCACTTTCATAGTGATTTCTTATATCTATACATATAGTATTTGGGTTTTCTAATAATCTGTTAAACTGAATTGCATTAACATGCTTTCCTCTTTGAGTTACATCAAATGAAGAATCACTAATCCCATCNGATACAATTTTATCTTTTACTTTAATTGTTAGTTTTANGAAGGATTTATTATTATGTTCAAGAGCAATATTTAATCTGACTTTATATAGAAAAGATATCGAATCAAGATGATTTTTGAAAATTTCAAAATTTTCAGCTGGTATAGAAAGCTGTGCATTTATTCCCTCTTTAGCCACATATATTCTTCCCAAAACATCCAATGAATTCCATTCAATAAAAATATGGTTTCTAAAAATTTCTGGATTTCCAATATTAGCATATTGGTAAAAAGAAAGTATCAATCTATCTTTCCCGGCTTTTTCAATTATTCTTGACCGTTCTAAAGAACTTAATTTATTGTACAGTTGCATGCTATACTATTATAAGTTAAAATATAAAGGTACTATTATTCTAAATATTTTTGTTTGGAACCAACTAGTATAAGTTCAGTCTGTCTACCATTGATATATCTAAATCCTTTTTCTCCAAAAAATCCTGGCACTTCAAGCATTATTCTTATGTCCTTATTCCATTCTGGAATAAAAACTGTAGTATTAAGTTCTATTGCATAAGCAGTATTCTTATGAAGTGGGTGATCTCCTGAATGTGGAACACCGTCTTGGGANTCCCACATTCCAAANGCTGTTCCAGCTGAGTGTCCAAATAAACCNAGTGGATGCGTATAAATTTGAGGTCTTAAACCCTGATCAAATGATTGCTTTAGGGACTTTTTGAGTATCTGATTGCCAGTAAAACCTTCTTTAAAATTGTTTGTAAAAATATCTTGAACTTTATTACCTTCCTTTAAGGCGTTTACAAGAAAATTAGGTGGAGCTTTTTCCTCTGGCCTAAGGACATATGCAAGTTGCTGAGAATCCGTATTTAGTGTTAAATAAGATATTCCAAAATCACAATGTAAAAGATCTCCAGGCTTTATTATGTCAAATTTTGATTTACTGTCAAAAGCATATAAATCACTATTATCCTTTCTCTGGACATCAACTGTTGGATGAAACCATGTTTGAATTCCCATATGAATTACCTTTTCTCTCATCCACCACACAACATCATCAGTTGTTGTTACGCCAGGAGTAATTACTTTAGTCGAAAAAGCTTCTTTAATTATATTATTACTAATTTCAACAAGCTTAGAAAAAATTGTCATCTCTAAGTTAGTTCTAGTCTCAATCCAAGCAATTGATAGTTTTTCTGCTGAAACAAGTCTTTTTTGAAATTTTGTTGGTAATGAACTATAAAGCTCATCAAATCCATTTTTACTCAATCCATCAGATAGAGATTCATGCTTAGAAAAGTTAATCCCAATTTTTTTTGGATTTTCTTTTTCAATATAATCACTTAATGCTTTTAACTGATTTGGTTGTTCCTCCTTAATCCATATGGATGGTATATTATTTCCAAATGGATATCTTGTGATTGCAACAGATTTAAATTTTCCAGTTTGTATATTTCTTGAAAAAACAAGTATTGTTCTTCTTCTAGCATTAAGCCATGTAGGAGGTAGCATAGTTTTAATTACGGGATCCTCATTATATTCCCTAGTCATTAGAACCCACATATCTATGTCATTTTTTTGCATGATACTGGGCAGTAAATTATCAAGTCTGTCTTTTTGAAGCTTCATAATTACTTCAGCTCGATCCTTGAGTGATAAGATCTCTTGGGCTGAAGTATTTAGACTTAGAATTAACAGTAAATTTATTAATATCTTTCTCATATTTTCATAAAATATAAATATAAAAAATATTACTTTAGTGTTAAACGCAAAGAAATGACAGACGACAAATCAGCAAAAATCAAAGCACTAAAATTAACCCTAGATAAACTAGATAAAACTTATGGTAAGGGTTCTGTTATGAGGCTTGGAGATGAAGCTGTAATTGAAACAGAAGCAATTTCATCAGGATCTATAGGGCTTGATATTGCGCTTGGAGTAGGTGGATATCCAAAGGGAAGAGTAGTTGAAATTTACGGCCCAGAATCTTCAGGAAAGACTACCCTTACTCTACATGCAATTGCTGAATGTCAAAAAGCTGGGGGAGTTGCAGCATTTATTGATGCTGAACATGCGTTCGATCGCTTTTATGCCGAAAAGCTAGGTGTGGATATTAATGAGTTAATTATATCTCAACCTGATCATGGAGAACAAGCTCTTGAAATAGCGGATAACCTAATAAGATCCGGCGCTGTTGATGCTGTTGTGATAGATTCTGTAGCTGCTTTAACTCCAAAAAGTGAAATAGAAGGTGAAATGGGTGATTCAAAAATGGGTCTTCATGCTAGATTAATGTCACAAGCGCTCAGAAAGCTAACTGGTTCGATAAGCAAGACCAATTGCACAGTTTTTTTTATAAATCAACTTAGAGAAAAAATCGGTGTTATGTTTGGTAATCCTGAAACTACAACTGGAGGAAACGCTCTTAAGTTTTATGCGTCAGTCAGGCTCGATATAAGGAGATCTACACAAATAAAAAATGGTGAAGCTGAAGTAATGGGAAATAAAACGAGAGTTAAAGTTGTAAAAAACAAAGTCGCGCCTCCTTTTAAAACAACTGAATTTGATATCCTATATGGAGAAGGAATTTCAAAAATTGGAGAAATAATTGATCTTGGTGTTAATTATGAAATTATTAATAAGAGTGGATCTTGGTTTAGTTATGGCGATAGTCGATTGGGCCAGGGAAGAGACTCAGTAAAAACACTTTTAGCTGATAACCCAGAACTTATGGATGAGTTAGAGTCTAAAATAATGGATACAATAAAAGCATTAAATAGTTAATTTATTTTTTACTCATTTTCCTCCATACTTCAACTGAATTTATTGCAGATTTTTTTGGATCATTGATTAATTTATTTTTTATAAACAATCTGGTGTCCTCCATTAGTTTAAAATAGTCCTCTTCCTTTAGATCCTTAGTTGGAACTGGATCGAAAATTGTAACCCTTAAGGATCCTGGATATCCATGAGTCGTATACCATGGGAACTTTCTTTTACAGTCATAAAAGACCATTGGTAAAACTGGAAGCTTATGAGCTATTGCTAGTTTAAATGCCCCATGTTTAAATTCATTTAAAATATTATTTTCATTTATATATTCTTTTTCAGGAAAAATACAAACACTATAACCATTATCTAACTTATCACTTGCCTCTCCATAAACTGCAAAACGACTTTCTTTTTTACCTCTATCAACTAATATAGCGGCCCTTTTGTATAAAAAACCAAAAAAGGGTATTTTCTCTAATTCCTTTTTTCCAACAAAAACAAACGGTGTTTTAAATAATCTAAGCATTACAAATGGATCAATGTAACTTGAATGATTTGCAACTAGCAAATATGATTTTTTTTTGTCTAACTCAGGAATTTGATTTTTCCTGATATAAAATCCCATCCCAAATAAGATAAAGGATGCCCAAATATTTCTAGCATACCAAAAAATAATTTTATATCCATTTGGAAGAAGAAGTACTAAGGCCAAAAGTGGAAAAAAAAAGATAACAGGAATCGAACACAAGAAATAAAACCAAACTCTCCAGAGAATTAGTAATAATCGTCTTAAAATAATCATTTATTGCGTTTAATAGATCTCGAATATACAAAGCGTAAATTAAAAATATAATTAAGCTCTTAATAAAAAATTTAACTTTGCAATAACATTAAATTTATGTCAAGAATTTTAACTGGGGTACAATCAACTGGTACTCCACATTTAGGGAATATTTTAGGTGCAATAATTCCAGCAATAGAACTTTCTAAAAAAAGTGAAAATGAATCTTTTTTATTTATCGCAGATTTACATTCCTTAACTCAAATAAAGAATAAAAAAGAATTAAGAGAAAATACTTTTGCAACTGCTGCCACATGGTTAGCATTTGGATTAGATGTAAATAAAACTATTTTTTACAAGCAAAGTGATGTTGCTCAAGTTACAGAACTTTCGTGGTATCTTTCATGTTATTACCCTTATCAAAGACTAACATTAGCCCATTCATTTAAAGATAAATCAAGTGAACTAAAAGATATAAATACTGGGTTATTTAGTTACCCTATTCTTATGGCTGCTGATATTTTATTGTATGATGCAGAATATGTCCCTGTTGGAAAGGATCAATTACAACATCTTGAAATAACAAGAAAAGTTGCTTCAAAGTTTAACAGTATAAATGGAGAAACATTTTTGATTCCAAAGCCTTTAGTACAGAAAAAACACCAGAATATTCCCGGTGTTGATGGAAATAAAATGAGTAAGTCTAAGGATAATGTAATAAATATTTTTTTATCAGATAAAAAACTAAGAAAACAAATAATGAGTATTGCAACTGACAGTACTCCAATTGAAGACCCTAAAGATCCAAATAGCTGTAATGTATTTAATCTTTACTCATTAATTGCCAGTCAAAAGAATATTGAAAAAATGAAATCCAATTACTTAAAGGGAGGGTTTGGTTACGGAGCTGCTAAGAATCTTTTGTTTGAAGAAATATTAAATAAATTTAAGAAAGAAAGAAAACTATTTAATCATTTTATTTCTAATCCCAATGAGGTCTATGATGTTCTTGCAAAAGGTGCAGAAAAAGCAAAAAAAATAGCTAACTCTGTGTTGATTAGAGTAAGAAAAAAAATAGGATATTAATTGGTTAAAAATTATTCCAAAAAAATTAATTTATTATTTTTGAATTATGGGTTTAGAAAAATATATTGAAGAACTTTTATATGATTACGAATGTGTTACAATTCCTGATTTTGGAGCTTTCTTNACAAGANCCTNTAATTTTGAAATAGATAAAGTAAANGGAAAGTTTATNCCTCCNAGAAAAGAATTAACATTTAATAGTTTACTAACTAGTAATGATGGGGTATTAATAAATTATTTTGCTAANAAAAATANTTTAAAATATANAAAAGCTCAGATTCTTNTTNAAAAAGAAGTTGAAAACTGGAGGAANCAGATTAAANNAGNGNCCTTNATTATTGAAAATATTGGNAAAATAANTNTTTCTCAAAATANAACTATTGAGTTTGAACCATTNGGAAAAATAAATTTTGATGAAAATTCTTTTGGNTTAAAAATTTTTACGAAAANACCNNTAAANTCNTCGAAACAATCNAAAGTTTTTTCAATTTTAGATNAAGAAAAATNAGTATTTACNNCAAAAAACAANCAANTAAATTCATTTNNAAANTACGCAGCAGTTTTTTTAATAACACTCGCTTTGACTTCTACTAGTNTATATTTTGNNGATCAATATATACAAGGTCNAAGANNTNTAAANCAACAGATGGCTCAAAATAAAATTCAAGAAAATGTTCAAACCGCTACATTTAATTTGGGGTCTTTAAAATCTATTTCATTAACTGTTACCAATCTNAAAGTCNAAAANAAAACTATCCTAAATAAAACTCACTATAGCATTATAGCAGGNACATTTAGNAATAGATCATATGCAATTAGAAAAATCGAAAACTTAAAAAAGAAAGGCTATAATTCTTCATTAGTGTCAGTAAATCCAAAAGGCATGTATAGGGTTGCATATGAAAGATTTGAATCAAAAAAAGAGGCTTTAGATTTGTTGTATCATATCAAATATAATCTTGGAGAAGAAGGATGGTATTTAAAAGAATGAGAAGCTTTTATTTATTATAGAGCCAAAAAGATGGATTTTCAGGTTTCATCGCATTAAAAANACTAAACTGCAGAGCCGTCCTACCTGTTTGTGAATTTGTAAATATTTCACCAATAATTTCTTTTGAATTTAAATACTGACCTTTTTTTACATAGACTTTAGAAAGATTCTTATAAGCTGTAATATAGTTACCATGTTTTACAAGCACAGTGGGGTTGCTATTTTTAAAACTTAAAATTGACATGACTTGTCCCTCAAAAACTGTTCTAACTTTTGCATTATTGATAGAAGCAATTGTTATTCCTGTGCTTTTAATTTTAGTTGTTTTCACTATAGGGTGTGTTTGGGTACCATATTTTTGAATTACTACGCCTTGTATAACTGGCCATGGTAATTTTCCTTTATTAGCCTTAAAATTATCAGCTAGAATTTTTGCTTCAGGAGTTAATTTAAATACATTCGACAGCTTATTTTTCTCTTTTTTATTTGAAGATGCTATAGCTAATCTAATAAGCTTTTGAATTTCCTTGTCAATAGATTCGGCCTGAGATTGTTTTATCTTAATTTGTTTATTGAAATTTTTTGATTTTTTTTTCAATTCTGTTAAGATTTTATTTTTTTGATTTTGCTCCTCAATTAACTTTTTTTGTTCTCTTCTGTTGTTTTCTAGTAAAAGCTTTCTTTTTTGTTTTTGATCTATTAGATCCTGATTTAACTCTTGTAAGGTTAGTGTTCTATTCTTTATGATTTTAACCTGTTTTTTTCTATAAGCACTATACTGGTTCAAATAATCTAACCTTTTATATGCCTGAAGGAAATCTTCAGAAGAAAAGATAAACATGAGACGGTTTTGCATTGACTTACTTTTGTATGCATTTTTAATCATTTCAGCATAATCTTTTTTCAAATTTTCTATATCTAATCGATATTTTGATATATCTCTTTGATTAATATTTATAAGCTTCTCAAGAGAATTAATTTGTTCATTATTGATCTTTATTAATTCCGTTCTGATCGATATTTTCAACTCAACATCCTCTGCTTCNGTTAAAGTAGATTTTTTAATTTTTTTATTTAAAAACAGTAGATTGTTAATTTGTTTTATTTCCTCTCTTAATTTTGAGCTTTTAATCTCTAGTCCCTTTTGTTTATTTGAAATATTCTGAGAAAAAATTAAATTATTAAAAAAAAGAATGCACAATGAAATCTTAAAAAATAATTTCATTATTGTAAATTAATTTTTTTGTAACCTTGAGGGATTTTAAAGGGAAAAGTTAAATTTCCTGGAATCTCTGGTCTAGTATATTCTATAATGATTTTTCTTTTAATTAGATCGTCTGAAAATGATATTATCATTTTACTTGGAACCAACTTTTCCTCAATACTCTGAAAATCATCATAGATTATTGAAATAAAGCGTCTGTTTTTTGTAAGAAATAATCTTTGTTCTTTTAACATAAATGTAGTTGGGTCATAAAACAAAATTGGTTGAATTTGACTTGTTTTATTTGTCGGGGATATAACATAAAAGTTTGGATTTTTAATTCGATTCCAGTTATGTTTATTAACATCTATAATCGCTCTTCCCAGAAACAACCTTTCTAGATTTTTATAATTAAATTCTACTCCAAAAAAATCATTTATAAATTCTAATTTCCCTTGGTACGAGGTTTTTTGAAATTTTTCATAAAAAGCAATATCATTTGGTTTAATTAATAATTTGGCAATTGGTATTAACATGGTTGCACTTAACCAGATGGCTTCATTTTCTTTCATTCTTAAATTAACAACCAGTTCCTGCGCTCTTTTTCCATCATCATATGTTACTTTTAATCTTGATCTAAATAGCTTTAAATTTGACCTAGAGGAANTTATTGCTTTTTGTAACTCTTTTATTTTAAAATTTTTAATAGGAGTATTATTCGGAAGAACTCTTGTTACTTTACATCCGGTAAAAGTAATTACTGCTAATAGTATAAAATATGTTTTAAGATTAATAATCCTCATTTTTTATAATTTTCCAGTACTTCCAAACCCCTTATTCCCTCTTGAGGTAATATCTAGGTCTTCTTGTAAATCCCAAGATATTTTTTCATATTTTGAAATAACAAGTTGAGCTATTCTTTCCCCTGGATTAAGAGTGTAATTCTCTGAAGAAAGATTTATTAAAATNACTCCAATTTCTCCTCTATAATCTGAATCTATTGTGCCNGGNGANTTTAAAACNGTTATTCCTTTTTTTGCNGNTAAGCCNCTNCTNGGTCGGACTTGTNCCTCATACCCGTCNGGAAGGGCAATTTTTATTCCTGTNCCTACNACTTTTCTTTCNANTGGTTTCAANATTACCTNNGAAGNTAAAACAGCTTTTAAATCCAAACCTGATGNNGAAGTTGTAGCNTAGGANGGAAGTTCAAATGGGCTTTGATTGATAATAGGGACNTTCAACATATTTGATGTTTTNATAAAATTACAAAAAGACAAGTCAAATATTAAAAAATGCTAAATTTTAATTNTNAAGNAGCATTAGTTTTTNAGNGCTTCGGCNCCACCAACAATTTCTAATATTTCATTTGTTATTGANGCTTGTCTTGCCTTATTATATGATAGCTTGAGTTGATCNCTTAGCTCCTGAGCATTATCAGTTGCTTTGTGCATTGCTGTCATTCTTGCACCGTGCTCACTTGCTATTGAGTCTTTAATAGACTTTAATAACTGGATTTTCAATGACTTTGGTAANAGCTGATCAATAATTTGTTTTTGGGAGGGTTCATAAATATAATCTAAAGAACCTATTGAGCTTTCAGAAATGTTTTTTTCTTTATTAGTTAGTATAGGTAAAAAAGGCTCCGTAGTAACTATCTGAGTAGCTGCATTTTTAAAACGATTATATATTATTTTGACTGAATCATATTTGCCTTCATTGAATTCATTAAGAATAAGATCAACGATTTTAGATACACTTTCAAAATTTAAATTATCAAATATATCATCATGTGAACTATGCATATTGAATTTTTTAGAAAGTAAATCACTGCCTTTTTTACCAATGGANATCACCGAAGTCTTAACTTTGGTTTTTGAGTCTGTCATTTCATGTATAGCTTTGATTACATTGGAATTAAATCCNCCACAAAGACCCCTATTGGAGGTTATTGCTATTAATAATTCTTTTTTTATTACACGAACTTCTGTAAATGAATTTGATTCAAGTTCATGATTTGTTTTAGTTAATTTTTGAATAAGCTCAGTTAATTTATTTGANTAAGGTCTCATTTCAGTGATTGCATCAGTTGCNTTTTTTAACTTGGCAGCNGAAACCATTTTCATNGCACTTGTAATCTGCATTGTTGANGAAACNGATGCNATTCTNTTTCTTATTTCNTTCAAATTCGCCATAANTGATATCTANAATTGTTTTGATATTTTTTGAGCTGAGCTATTAAGAGNATCTATTACATCATCCGTAAGTTTTCCTGCTTTTANCTNTGCTAGAATATCNGNGTGATTTTTATTTAAATCNTCTAAATAATTTGNCTCAAACTCTTTAACCTTTTCTACNGGNACAGATCTTAGTAAATTTTTNGANCCTGCATAAATTATNGCTACTTGATCTTCTACTTTAAAAGGATCATTTTGTGACTGTTTNAGTATTTCAACATTTCGTTTNCCTTTTTCAATTACACTAAGNGTNGCGTTATCTAGATCTGAACCAAATTTTGCAAAAGCTTCTAACTCTCTNAATTGGGCTTGATCTAANTTAAGTGTTCCAGCAACTTTTTTCATTGANTTNATTTGNGCTGAGCCACCAACTCTTGANACAGAAATACCAACATTAATAGCAGGTCGAACNCCAGAGTTAAAAAGATCGGATTCTAAAAAAATTTGACCATCTGTAATTGAAATTACATTTGTGGGAATATAAGCTGATACATCTCCNGCTTGGGTCTCAATAATTGGGAGAGCGGTTAATGAACCCCCTCCTTTTACAACTTCGGCAAGGGCTTCGGGGAGGTCATTCATTTTTTTTGCAATTTCGTCATCTGAGATTACTTTTGCTGATCTTTCGAGTAACCTTGAATGTAAATAAAATACATCTCCAGGATAGGCTTCTCTTCCGGGAGGTCTTCTAAGAAGTAAGGAAACCTCTCTATATGCTACTGCTTGCTTTGATAAATCATCATAAATAATTAAAGCTGGTCTTCCTGTATCTCTGAAATACTCACCTATTGCTGCTCCTGAAAAAGGAGCGTATACCTGCATTGGAGCAGGATCAGAAGCGTTTGCTGCAACAATGGTAGTATATGCTAAAGCGCCTTTTTCTTCTAGTATTCTAGCAATTCCAGCCACAGTTGAGGCTTTTTGTCCAATTGCAACATAAATGCAGTAAACTGGCTCACCAGCATCATAAAATTCTTTTTGATTTATTATAGTATCAATACAAACGGTAGTTTTTCCAGTTTGTCTATCACCAATTACTAACTCTCTTTGTCCCCTTCCGACAGGAATCATTGCGTCTATAGATTTTATTCCAGTCTGCATGGGCTCACTCACTGGTTGTCTAAAAATAACACCTGGGGCCTTTCTCTCTAATGGCATTTGATATAATTTTCCTTTTATAGATCCTTTTCCATCTATTGGAGTTCCAAGAGTATTTACAACTCTTCCAACAATTCCTTCGCCTACATTTATTGAAGCAATTTTTTGAGTTCTTTTGACAGTATCTCCTTCCTTTAAATCTTTAGAGGGTCCTAATAATACAATACCCACATTATCTTCTTCTAAATTCAAAACCATTCCTTCTAATCCACTATCAAAAGAAACCAGTTCCCCATATTGGGCATTTGTTAATCCGAAAACACGAGCTATTCCATCTCCTACTTCAAGAACAGTTCCTATTTCATTAAGTTTAAGCGCGGAATCATGTTCTGCTAATTGTTTTTTTAAAATTGCTGAAACTTCAGCTGAATTTACATCTGACATAATATGTTTGTTTAGGAAATATTTCTATTTGAAATTAATTGTCTTTTTAATGATTCTATTTGATTTGATATACTTGCGTTTAATTCTTTATCGCCAATATTAATTATAAATCCTCCAACTATTGATGAATCAATTTTATTATCTATTTCAACTTCAAGGTGAGTCATTTGCTTTGCTTTTGAACTAACAAATGTTTTAAGGTTCTCATTAAGTGGAACAGCACTGGTAACAGTGGCAGTTATTCTTCCTTTTGATTTTTTTAATCTAAAAATAAAGTCTTTAGCCACTTGATCTAAAATAGAAAGTCTTCTATTTTTTGACAAGAGGGAAATTATTAACTTAGTTTTCTCAGATAAATCAGGAAAAACCTTGAATAAAATTGTTGATTTTAAATTTGAGGCAATTACAGGGTTTGAAAGAAATTGATTTAATTGTAGGGAGTTAGATATAACCTTCAAGATATTTTTAAAATCATTCTTTACATCGTTTGAAACATTTTTTTCAACAGCAAATTCAAGGGATGCTTTTGAATAACGTTTTGCTGCCCTAGTAATTCTCATAATTTGGAATCCTTGATTAAATCGTCAATTAGTTTTCTTTGCTTATCCTTATCCTTTAGTTCTGAACGTAAAATTTTTTCTGCCATCTTAATTGAAAAATCTGCAACCTGAACTTTTAATTCTTCAATAGCAATCTTTTTTTCTGAATTTATAGATTCCTGAGCCTGAGAAATTAGTTTTTCTGCAATAACTTCAGCTTCTTTTTTAGCATTATCTATAATTTTTGTGCTAGTTGCCTTAGCTTCTTTAATTAAATCTTCTCTTTCTTCTCTGGCTTCCACAAGAATTTTTTTATTCTTCTCATTTAAAGATTCTATTTCTTTTCTAGCTCTATCAGCAGAAGAAAGTGCTTCTTTTATAGAATTTTCTCTCTCATTGACAGAGTCCAAAATAGGTTTCCAGGCAAACTTTTTTAATAAAAGGACTAAGCCTATAAATATTAAAAGTTGCCAAAAAAACAATCCAAAGGAAAATTCATTTATTAACTTATCCATTATGATATATTTAAATTAATTTATTGTATTTAATACAATAAATTAATTTTTTAGACTGCAAATAATGCAGCAAAACCGATGCCTTCTACCAATGCCGCTGCTATTAACATTACTGTCTGAATTTTACCTGTAGCATCTGGTTGTCTACCTATTGCTTCCATGGCTCCTTTGCCAATGTTACCAATACCGATGCCTACTCCAATTACTACTAAACCTGCTCCTACAATTGCTGGAATTTCCATATTTCTTATTTATTTAAATTATACATTAATTAATTATACTAAAATTTGATGAACATATTAATCATGTTCATGTTCTTCAACTGCAAAACCAAAATACAAAGCCGATAATACAGTAAAAATATATGCTTGTAAAATAGCTACTAAAATTTCTATAACAGAAATTGAGAAAGCTAAAACAAATGACAAGCTTGATCCAATCCAATTTCGAAAAATAAAAATCAAAGAAATTAGACTCATTAAAACTATGTGCCCAGCAGAAATATTCGCATACAAACGAATCATTAGTGCAAATGGCTTAATTATTACTCCTAATAACTCAATAGGAGCTAAAGCAATTTTCATAGGCAATGGGACCCCTGGCATCCAAAAAATATGTTTCCAATAAGTCTTCTTAGCCGTTAGGTTTGTTATTATAAATGTTATTAAAGCAAGGCAAAATGTAACAGCTATATTTCCAGTAACATTTATTCCTAATGGGGTTAGACCCAAAATATTTAAGAACCAAATAAAGAAAAAAAGCGTTAACAAATAGCTCATGTATTTTTTATAGTATTTTTCTCCAATATTTGGGATGGCTATTTCATCTCGTACATATAAAACAATCGGTTCAAAAAATCTGCCAATTCCTTTAGCGATTAGATTGTTTCTTTTGTAAGAATCTGCTAAACCTTTAAACAAAAAAAACATTAAAATAGAAGTAAATATTATGCTAATAACCCCTTTTGTCATGGAAAAATCTAAAGGAGATATATTAGTTGGATGATGATTTTGATCATATTCAATNGTTCCTTTTGAATCTGTAATGTATATTTTNTCATGATANANCTTATAATAGNTGTTANCAACAAAAGCTATATTCTTTCCATGATTAAATTTNGATGAGGAAAANACNCTTAATCCATTGTCCCACAAAATAANTGGTAATGGAAAGCCTANNTNNATCTTTTTNCCTNCTTCATTNGTNTAGGANAGNAAATTAAAGTCATGTGAATCTTTNAAGTGATGTAAAATATATTCCTTAATTTCNGATTTTNTATTTGTTNNTTTAGNATCAGATTCTTTTTTTTCNNTAGCGNTCAAAGAGGAAGNGAAAATNAAAGCAANAANGANAGNTGTATTGAATATATTTTTGAACATGTTTGGCGTNAGAATTTNTATAATTTACGCAATGCAAATGTAAGTNATTCANTAATTATATTAAAAACTTTTTATATAATTTTAAATTTANTTGCTNNATCTATTTTTNTGAATTTAANAATTTTGAAAGCTCATTAATTTCATGNACTGAACAAATTANATATGGTATNAAAAATATAAATACCTCTTCACCTTTNATTTTATTATCCAAAATAAAATNAGGNTATAAAACCANATAAAATAAAATAATCTTTAACACGGTTAACAATAAAAAAATTACAATTGAGCTGCTNATGTTTTTCTGAGAAAAATATGTTGTGGATATATAGGTGATTATGGCTATGATAAAATTAAAAGTAAATGATAAAAAAATTATTGTTGAATAATCGATATAAATAAAATGGTATGTAATTAATTGAGCTANAAAAATTGGAANCAAAAAGTAAAATAAATTTAATGCAAAATTAAATGAAGGCCTTAGCATACAAAATCAAAGGTTTTTACTTTGTTTTTTAATTAAATAGATCACGATAAATAAACCAATTAATGCGCAAATAAGAGTCGGGAGTTTATTTTGAGATAGAATCTTAATTTCTATCCAACTTCCTAATTCTGTCATTAAAAACATTAAAACTCCAATCTGAAAAGCAAGCCCAGATAAAACAAGCCATTTATTAGGCTGTTTTTTCATGAGGATTTGAAAATTTTGAAATCTTTTTCACTGAGTTTTTATCTGCGGATCTCATTGAGCAACTCGCATTAAATGTAGCTCCTGCCTCAACAATTAATTTTCCAATAAAAACTTCCCCTTCAATTTTACTTGAAGACTTTAATGAAAGTGTATTGGTAGCTTTTAAAGACCCTTTTATTGAGCCCTCAATATCAGCAGTATTGCAGTCAATTACCCCATTCAACTTCCCATTTTTTCCAACAATTAACTTTCCCTTGATTTTAATGGTTCCCTCTAATTCACCATCTATTCTAAAGTCCGCATCAGATATTATATCTCCTTTAAACTTTGTTGTACTCTCGATACGGCTATATTGACCGTTTACTTCTGGGTTATTCATAATCTTTATAATTTTTTTCAGGCCAAGCTTTTTCTAAAAAAAGCTTTTGATATTGGGAGGACAAAGTTATAAAATTATTTGAATCTATTAATTTCAATATAGTTTGCGGTAAATTTTTCTTTAATCTCAGAGCCTTAGTCTTAGATTTTATGCCATGAATAACTATAAATTTATATTGATTATCATAAGTATCGTTTGTTATTTTCCATTTATTAAATTTTAAATTTTCAATATTTGATTTTAAACTATCTATTAATTCTTTTTGTTTAATTTTTTGATTCTTTTTGAATGGAAAAACCCATTTAAACTCAACTAATGTTTTAGTTTTTTCATCCAAACTAAGTTTTACATGTTCTAAATCAGCATTTGCTTTTTGAGCAATATTAGAATTGGGATATTGGACAATTATATTTTTTAACTCCTGTATCCATCTTTTTTTACCATTCAATCTTCCAATAATTTGAGCTCTTAATAAAGCAGCTTTGGCTTCCCAATCAGTATTTTCGATTAAAATTCTTGCTTTGTCAAGTGTTTTAAGTGCATCATAGTATTCTCTTTTTTTAAATTTTAATAACGCTTTTAAATAAAAGGATTTAGGTGTTCTAAATTCTACACCATCAAAATTATCAGGGTCTATAAAATATTGAGCGTAAGCCGAGTTAGGGTAATTATTAATTAGTTCATTTTTATAATAATTAGCTAGTTTTAAAGAATCAGGATTGAAAATATTATATAAATTATATAAAGCTGGAGTCAAAAATATAGTGTCTAACTTATTATCAACAACATATTTTAAATTCTTAATCGCTAAATCTTTGGCCATATATTTTTCTTTATATAAAACTCCTAATTTAAGTGCTGCTTGACTATTTTTTTTAATCAAGCTATCCATTATGATTTTTTTTGGAAGTTTATTTACATAAAATTCAGGGCTTTCAACCTGAATTTCAGTAATTTTAAATTCATTAGATTTTATCTTATTCTTATCTAAGGTTTCAAACCTTACAATAGTTTTGTCTCTCCAATTGTCAATATTTGGTCTTCTTCCCCAAGTTGATAAATAAATTTGTTTTCCTTTCAATACTTCAGTTGGGTTATAAAAATAAAAACTAGATTTCTTTTTTTGTACAAAAAACGACTTAGACTTGTTGGTAATTTCTTGTTGTTGAATTTTTTTTATAGCGACCTCTCTTTTTTTTGATAAAAAATTTCTAAAAAAATTCAATTGTTGTTCTTTAGTTAGTTTTAAAAGTGTGATAAGACTATCTGTTTCTCTAAATTGATTTTCAAAGAATAAAATATCTGAGAGATTTTCTTTTTCTCTTATAGCTTTCATTTGTTCTATACTTTTATTTGGCAAAACCGATAATAGGCTGTCGAGGTACATACCTGTCTTAACATATTCTTGATTCTTTAGATTTAAATCTATTAAATCTCTATAATTTTTCTTCTTAGTCGGTGTGTCAATGCCTTCACTATTTAATGATATAGATAAATAGTATTGTGCCAAGCTATCAATATCTTTATTTAAATAATATAGTCCTAATGATCTATTTATTGTGTGAGAAAACTTTTGATTCTCATAAAGGTCAAGAAGCTCCTTGACAGGTTCTATAAAATCAGTCTGATAAATAATATTAGACAACCTCAATGCATTAATTTTTGAATTAATCCAAAATTTTCTTTGTGCCTTCCAGTTCAAATNAACAATGGACTGATAGTAAAATAGAGCTGAGTCTAGGTTACCAATTCTTTCGTTGATTTGGGCGGTTATATATTTATATCTTACTTTTTGATCNATGTTTTTTTCATAATTTCCCGCTCTTGTTATATAGAAATTTGCTGAGTCTAGCTTTTTAAGATTAATGAATGCTTGAGCTAATGTTGCATTTGCTAATCCAAACAATTTATTTGTATTTATAAGATTTCTTGATAAAGATCTGAGATTATTAATTGCAATCTGGTTATTTTGGAGACGGATATTTGTTTTTTCTCTCCAAATTCTTCCCTCTATAAAAGTAGATTCATCAATATTATTGTCTAATAAAAAGTTAAACGCTTCTATTGCGGGGAAAAATCGTCTATCATAATATCTTGCCTTTCCAAGAAGTAAATATGCTTCATCTATTTGATTGTTTTTTTGTAATCCATTAAATTTCATTGAATGCTTCTGAATAGCCTTAACAGCTTTATCCTCAGCTTGTTTGAATCCAGGAACTATTGAGGTTTGATCAAATTCTTCTCCCTTTAATAAAATTGGATCTATCTTTAGAATATCATAAAAATCATCCTCTAAAGTCGCTTTAATTATTGACTCTCCAACCTCAAGAGCTTCTTTACCGTTAAACAAAACATTATATTTCGTGTTTAATGTATGATATTTTCTATTCAAAAGTTTGTCGTTCTGTGTTGAACAAGAAAAAACAACTCCGATAATAAAAAGCTTATAAAAAGACGAAATACAAGAGTTTTTCAAATATNTTTTTTTTTTATAACTAAAAAGTAGCTTATTTATTATAAGTTATATAAACTTAATTAATTATAATTCGTTCTATGATGTAATTAAAGTAATATTATTTTGAAATTATTTATTTTTGAAAATAACTATAAATTATATGTATGTCTGATTTTCATTTTCTAAAAATTAAGGATATTGAAAAACTAACTTCTAATTCTATTGCAGTTAATTTTAATGTTCCAAATGAATTAAAAAATAAATTTAATTTTTATGCAGGCCAATATATAACATTAGAAAGCATCATAAATAATGAAAAGGTAAGGAGATCTTACTCTATTTGTTCATCTCCAGAAGAAGGACTGAAAATTGGTATAAAAAAACTTGAAGGAGGGCTTTTTTCATCTTATGCTATAAACAACTTTAAAAANGGAGACATGATAAAAATNAGTTCTCCAGAAGGAAGATTTTATTTTAAAAAGAGTGAAAAAAAGGAAATTATAACTGGAATNGCTGCAGGAAGTGGAATCACTCCAATTTTATCAATAGCTAAATCAGTTTTAAATGCGAATACTGAAAATGAGTTTAGGCTAGTTTATGGTAACAAATCTAAATCAGACGAGATGTTTTCAAATGATCTTCTAGACTTAAAATCTAAATTTTCTAAACGTTTTATTTTAATTAACATCTATAGTAGAATTAGTGAACCTAAAAGTCTTTTTGGAAGAATTGATAATTCAACAGTTAATTTTTATAGGAAAAATTATGGTGTGGCAAATAAGTATTATATATGTGGNCCAGAGGAAATGATTCACAAATTATCTGCTGAATTAATAAATATTGGGGTTTTAGAAACAAATATTTACTTTGAATTATTTAAAACAAAAAAAAAATATTCTTCGGAATCTGTTGAAAAAACTGAATCAATAATTGAGATTATATATGAAGGTATTACTTATAAAATCAATAATCCTAAAGGTAAAACTGTTTTAGATGTAGCACTAGATTCCAATATTGATGTTCCCTATTCATGCCAAGGGGGGGTTTGCAGTTCTTGTGTTGCTAAATTGATTTCAGGAGATGTGACTATGGGCAACAATCAAGTTTTAACTGAAGAGGAAGTTAATGACGGACTTGTTCTGGCATGTCAATCTAAATCAAAAGATAAGTATTTAAAAATTAACTTTGACGAAGTTTAAGTCTATTTTTTTTCTAAAATTTCAACTGCCTTTTCAATAATTGCTAAAGGTTTAATTGTCCTGAAAGCATCCTCATATCCCTTTGGTATAGATTTTCCATAAATTGAAGTGGGGATACCTGGATATTTTTCTCTGTCTGCGCAAATTGAATTTTTATCGGGCTGTCCAAATGGTGAAAAACCTGCATATGGATGCGTTTGTCCCCAAAGGGTAAGTACTGGAACACCAGCATTAGAAGCCAAGTGACCATTTAAACTATCCATGCTAATCATTAAATCCAAAAATGGAAATACCATTAACTGCTCTTTGAAAGTTAGCTCTTTGGACCCGTCATAACAATTGAGATATGCTTTTGTCCAAACTTCTATAAGTTTTGTTTCATTTTCTCCTGATCCAAATAAAAGTATTTTATAGTCTCTCTGTAATAAGGTAACTACTTTTTGCATCAAATCATGGGGGTATGTTTTTCCTTTAAATGATGCGAAGGGAGCTATACCTATCCATTTTTTTTTATCTGCATAAAATATTGATTCAATTTTTTTAGGTAAAACTTTCCCATAGGGGATTTCTTTTTTTGTTATGTCATTTGGGAAACCCAAAGAGATAAAAACTTTAGAATATCTAAAAACTGTTGGGGTTAATGGTTGAAAAATTTTATTTTTAAAACGGGTTAAAGCTTTTTTTTCGGCTCTTCCTTTATTAATGCTTTTTACTCTAAACCCATAAATTCTAAATAAAAAACATATTATTCTTGTTCTAATAACATGATGAAGATCTGCAATATGTGTCGGTTTTAATTTTTTCAAATATTTAAAAAGATCCCAAAGCCCCCTCAAGCCCTTGAAATTATTCTCTAAATCAATCCCTATAAAATCAACATTTCTAAACTCGTCAAATAATGGAGCCATTTTGGGTCTACTAACCACTTTAAAAGTAACTTCAGGATGAGTTGTTGATAAGGCTCTGAGGACGGGAACCATAATTGCAACGTCTCCATAGGAAGAAAAACGAAGAATCAAAACTTTCTTTGACCTTTTCATTTCATTTCCTAGAGTCTTTATATAAAACTGGATTTAGCTCTTTGTCATTATACATTTTCATCTGCTTATATACCTTCATGCGTTTTTCGCCTTTTGAAATTTTTTCTAAAAGGCTATCAATCGCTTTTGATAAATCTATCCTTTGCTCTAGTAGAATATCAAGTTTTAAATTGCATTCTATTTTATGATTTTTAGTAGCACCCTCCCTATNTACTTCCTCTTCCATNTGGTATATTTTCAATGCTAAAATTGAAAGACGATCAATTGCCCAAGCAGGACTTTCAGTATTAATCTCAGCATTTTTATTTACCTCTACATTCTTATAAATATTCAAAAAGTAACTGTCAATATATTCAACCATATCTGTTCTCTCTTGATTTGAGGCATCTATTTTTCTTTTCAACTGCATCCCCTCAATTGGATTAATATTTGGATCTCTAATTAAATCTTCATAGTGCCACTGAACAGTATCAATCCAATTTTTTTTATACAATAAAAACTCAAAAGTATTTGAAGAGAATGGGTTTTTTAATTTTTGATTAATAGTATTTAAAATATGGTAATCCCCAATTGCAGATTTGAAAATATTAAGCGCTAAGTGACTTATTTTATTTACTCCCATAGATTTAATTTCACTTTTGTTACATTTGCAATATAAAGAATCTAATTATGATGAAGAAAATTTTTGAGGGTATTGCATACATTTTCGAAGAGATCTTATTTATGCCTTTTAATATTTTAAGACAAATAGAAATAGATAACTGGTGGGTCGCTAATATAATTAGTTGGCTATTCCTTTTTGTTGGCTTTTGTGCTGCAGGTTATTGGATAAATAAACTGCGGATTTTTGATCAAAAGGGTGAAGAAAATAAAGACCCAACTGCACATTCATTTTTATAGGTCAAATCCTATATCATTTCTGTAATACATTTCTTTAAATTGAATTTTTTTGAGTCCCTTATATGATTTTTTCAGTGCCTCTTGCATAGAATTTCCTAGTCCAGTCAATGTTAATACTCTTCCACCATTTGTTACTACTTTGTCTCCTTCGATAATAGTGCCTGAATGAAAAATTATTGCATCTTTTATATTCTCTAGCCCTTTTATTGCATACCCTTTATTATATTTTTCAGGGTATCCGCCAGATACAGACATAACTGTGACCGCAACTCTTTTATCAATTTTAAGTTTAAT
>PAHL01000035.1 GCA_002711185.1 Flavobacteriaceae bacterium | reverse complement strand
CCATTATAAACATTTGACTCTGTAACTACCTTATCCATATAAACGTCGTGAGGAGCTACTAAAATTTCATCAAATAATTGAGATTCATAGCATAGTGCAATTAAAGAACAATTTGGCTTAACTTGCTCCATAGTTCTATCATAATATCCTTGCCCATTCCCCATTCTACCTCCGTTTCTATCAAAACCAGTACCTGGAACCATAATCATGTCAAGTTCTTGAGGGGTTACCTCTTTTTCTGGGTTACCCCATAATTCTTTTGGAGGTTCTAAAATATTCCATTTACCTACTACCATCTCTTCTAAGCTAGACATATGCCACAAACCAAGTTTATTTTCGCCATTTTCATCTTCAGTACAATAAGGAACAATAATTTTTTTCTCTCCCTTTTCTACTTCCTTGATAAGGTGGGGTTTAGTCCTTGTCTCAGATCTGCAATCTATATACCACATTATTACTTGAGCCTTTTTGTATTCTGGAAGATCCATAAACCTTTCGCAGGCACTCGCACTAACTTCATCTTTATTTTCTTGAGCTGCTCTTCTATCGTATGCTTCCCTTCGCATACCAGATTTTTTCTCCATAATTTTTTCTAATTCTTCTTTAGATATAGACATAATTTGTTCTCCTAGCATTTATCTTTTTTCTTAAAATTAAGTATTTATTATTCTATAGTTTTGAGTAAACAGCTATCTATTTTTTATTTGATAGTCAAAATAATTAATAAAACCCAAGAAAACAAGGTTTTTTTTACTTATAAAAACACCTACTTTGCAATATATCTTTTATTGTTGACAGGTGTAAGAATTATTTTCCATAGTATAATAAATGTACTGTGTGGGTGGGGAAAAAATTATGAATTATTTGCCATTATTTATAGATACATCTGGCAAAAAATGCTTAGTTGTTGGCGGTGGAAAGGTCGCGAGCAGAAAGCTTATTCCAATTCTGAAATCAGAAATGGAAGTTAAACTTATTTCCCCTGAAATTATTGGGGAAATTAGTGAATTATTAGGTAGTTCAAAAAACCTTACGCACGAAGCTAGAAAATTTGAAGAAAAAGATATTAACAACCAGTTCTTAATTATTGCAGCTACTAACGACAAGAGCACTAACTCTTTAATTGCTAAATTAGCTAAAGAAAAAAATATATTAGTTAATATGGCNGAAGATTCTNTAAAAGGNAATACTCTAATACCATCNGTTGTTGATAGGTCGCCNATAAAAATAGCGATTTCTTCAGGNGCAGCCTCACCGATTTTAACAAGGTTGGTAAAAACAAAGCTTGAAACTGTCATACCTTATTCNTTTAGTAAATTAGCTGATGTAATGATGGAATATAGAAGTAAGGTNAAAAAGCGTTTTTCCGATATAAAGGANAGGCGAGCTTTTTGGGAAATATTTTTAGAAGGCCCCTTATCTGAAATGGTACTATCTGGACATTTAAATAAGGCAAAAAAAGCATTAAATAAATCATTAGAAAAAGGTGATGTTTTTNGTAAGAAAGGTGAAGTATATTTAGTTGGTGCAGGACCAGGAGATCCAGAATTATTNAGCTTTAAAGCATTGAGGTTNATGCAAAAAGCCGATGTGGTTATATACGANAGATTAGTCTCAGAACCAATTATGAATTTAATTCGTCAAGATGCAAAAAAAATTTATGTTGGAAAACAAAGAGCCGATCATGCAATGCCCCAAGAAAACATAAATGAATTGCTTGCTCGTCTAGCACTAGAAGGAAAAAAGGTGCTGAGATTAAAAGGAGGAGATCCTTTTATCTTTGGAAGAGGTGGTGAAGAAATTGAAAGTTTGATACATGATGATATACCTTTTCAAATTGTTCCAGGCATTACTGCTGCATCAGGCTGCGCAAGCTATGCCGGCATCCCACTAACACATAGAGATTTTTCTCAGGCATGTATTTTTGTTACAGGACATTTAAGAGATGGAACAGTAAATTTAAATTGGAAAATGTTAGCCCATGAGAAACAAACTTTAGTTTTTTATATGGGAATGCATGGCTCAAAGATTATATGTGAAGAATTAATAAAACATGGTTTAAAAAAATCTACTCCAGCAGCTTTNATAGTAAAAGGAACGACAATTGATCAAGAAGTTATAATNGGAGACTTATCTAGTATGCCAAAAATAATTTTAGAAAATAAAATTATTCCACCAACNTTATTAATAATTGGAGATGTAGTAAAACTTCATAATAAGTTAAAGTGGTTTGACCCTTTTAATATGCANGGGAAAAAAAATATACTTTTTTAACTACTAAGAAGTTTANTAATCTGTTTGCTAATACTTTTGGAATATATCTCTTGATTNTTTTTTATTCTTAATTCTTTTCTAGAAAAATTATATTTCACTTTTTCTCTGATATCATTTTTATTTTGATGTATTTTTANCATTTTAATACAGTCGGTTGGACATTTTTTGATACATATTTTACAACCGGGGCACTCATTGTAGTTTATTCTATGAGAGAAATTTTGAGCTCCAATAATTGCATCAAAAGGGCAAGCATTAATACAAATTGCGCAACCAATGCAATCATTTTCATCTATGTATGCNATTTGTCTTGTAGTCATTTTACTTTAGAACCATTTTTTATATTTTTACTTAATTCTAACACAATAATATCTCCATCAGAATCTGCAGCAAGCACCATTCCTGATGATGTTCCAAATTTCATTTCTTTTGGCTCTAAATTTTCTACAACTAAGGTCTTCTTTCCAACCAAATCTTCACTTTTATAGAATTTTTTTATACCAGAAAAAATTTCTTTGGTTCCAAAATCTCCAAGATCTACATCAAGTTTTAAGAGTTTATCAGCTCCTTCAACATTATCGGCTTTTACTATTTCTCCAACTATTAAATTTACTTTTGAAAAATCTTGGTAATCAATTTCTTTACTCATTTTGCTTTCCTTTTGTTTTCTTTTGGTTTTTACTAACTCATCTTTTAATTTTTGCACATCCTCTTTTTGGATTCTATTTTTTAAAACTTTAAATTTATTAATTTTTTTATTTAGTAAAGGTTTTAAACTATTATCCCATATCAAATTTTCTTCATTAAACATAATTTCACTTTGTTTTAAAAGGTTTGGCATTATTGGTGACAATAAAATTACTAAAGTCCTATAATAGTTCAATCCTTGAGTTGAAATTTTTTGGACTTGATCCAAATCATTTAAAGCCCAAGGTTTTTTCTCGTTAATGTATTGATTAGCTGTATCAGTCAAATTCATTATTTTATTAACTGCATTACTGTACTTTCTTTGAGCATATGATTCTTTAATTTCTTCAATATCATCTAAAAAAGATGTAAATTTTTCTTTATCGTCCAACTCTTCTGATAGCATTAAGTTAGAATTTTTTTCCAAAAATGCTGAGCACCTACTAGCAAGATTAATAAGCTTACCGATTAAATCGCTATTAATTTTTTTTACTAACTCATCAAAATTAAGATCAATATCTTCAATACTATCGTTAAGTCTACTAGCAAAATAGTATCTTAAAAATTCAGGATCAAGATATTTTAAATAATCTGAAGCTTTAATAAATGTACCTCTAGATTTTGACATCTTTTTTCCATCAACTGTTAAAAATCCGTGGCAAAAAATTCCATTAGGTGTTCTATATCCAGCTCCTTTTAATATCGATGGCCAAAAGAGTGCATGAAAGTAAGCAATGTCTTTACCAATAAAATGATATATTTCGCCATCTTTTTCATTACTCCAGATATTTTCATATCTATCATTATTTTCCGCAAACTCCTGCAAAGCGGCTATATAACCTATTGGAGCATCCATCCAAACATAAAAATATTTATTTTCTTCATTTGGGATTTTAAAACCGAAATATGGCGAATCTCTAGTAATATCCCAATTATTTAAATTATCATTTAGCCACTCGTCTAATTTATTTTTTATTGCTGGCTGTAAATTATTATNTTTGGTCCATTTACTTAAATAATCTCTAAAATCTTTCAAATTAAAAAAATAATGATTTGTATCTTTTGTCATTGGTTTTGTATTTGAAAGGACNGACAATGGATTTTTTAGTTCAGTTGGTTCGTAAGTAGCGCCACAATTTTCACACGAATCACCATATTGGTCTTGTGCGCCACATTTAGGACATTCCCCCTTAATATATCTATCTGGCAAGAATATTTTTTCTTTATCATCATAAAATTGAGATATTACTTTTTGTGAAATATGCTTATTTTTTTGCAATTTAAGAAAGATTTCTTCACATAACTCTCTATTTTTTTCTGAATTAGTTGAGGAATAATGATCAAAATTAATAAAAAATTTTTCAAAATCTTTTTTATGTTCTTCTTTCATTTTAGAAATCAAATCTTCAGGAGATATTTTTAGTTCTTGTGCTTTTAACATTATCGGGGTGCCATGTGCATCATCTGCACAAATATATGCAACATCATCTCCTATAGACTTTCTAAATCTTACCCATATGTCAGTTTGTATATATTCTACAAGGTGTCCCAAATGTATCGGACCATTTGCATATGGCAATGCGCTTGTAACTAGTATCTTATTATTTGCTTTCATTATCTCTCCAAAATATATCAACTAGTATATAATATTGTTAAAGTTAAGTATTAAAGTATTTAAAACAAAGGAGAAAATAATGTCGTTGACTGAAAGCATGGTGAATGAATCGTTGAAAAAATTGATTGACCCAAATACTGAAAAAAGTTTAGTTGATACAAAATCAATAGAATCTATAGATATAGTTGATGAAAAGCCAAATTTAAAAATTTGCTTAGGATATCCAGCAAAAAATTATGCCGAAACTCTNAATCATATGATAATTGACAAATTGCTAGCTGATGGGATTTCATGTGGAACTGTGGAAATTACNTGGAAAATTGACAGCCATTCTGTACAAAAAAGTCTTCAGCCAATGAAAAATATAAAGAATGTAATTGCTGTTGCCTCCGGTAAGGGAGGTGTNGGTAAATCAACNACAGCTGTAAATATTGCTCTTGCTTTAGCTGGTGAGGGATCAAACGTAGGGATACTGGATGCTGATATATATGGTCCAAGCATACCCAGAATGTTGGGATTATCAGGCCAACCAGATTCTCAAGACGGAAAGTCTTTGGAGCCGATGGAAAANCATGGACTGCAAGCTATGTCTATAGGTTTTTTGATCGACGAGGAAACCCCGATGATATGGAGAGGACCAATGGTAACTCAAGCTTTAGAGCAGTTATTAACNGANACNCANTGGCGNGAACTTGATTATCTTATTATNGATTTNCCTCCNGGNACNGGTGATGTGCAATTAACNNTAGCNCAAAAAATNCCAGTNAGTGGNTCNATNATAGTTACAACNCCACAAAATATTGCTCTNTTAGATGCNAGAAAAGGNTTNAAAATGTTTGANAANGTNGAGGTNCCNGTTCTNGGNATNGTNGAAAANATGAGNNTACATATTTGNNGTAAATGNGGAAATGAAGANTCAATATTTGGTGNNGGNGGCGGTANTTCNTTAGCNGANGAAAGTAAAGTTGATTTATTNGGNCAGNTGCCTTTAGATAAATCTATAAGAGAGCAAACTGATACTGGAAAACCAAGTGTAGTTTTTGACCCAAGTAGCAGAATAGCTGAAATATATGGCGAGATAGCTAGAAAAGCTGCTGGTAAGCTTGCAGCTCAGGCTAAGGATTATAGTGCTAAATTCCCGAAAATTGTAATAGACAATAATTAATATTATGACGATTAAATCTGACACGTGGATTAAAAAAATGTCAAAAGAAGAGAATATGATTTCTCCATTCGAACCTGATCAAATTAGATCATTATCTGGAGACAAAGTTATATCATATGGAACCTCTAGCTATGGATATGATGTCAGATGTTCTAGTATGTTTAAAGTATTTACAAATATAAATTCAGCAATTGTTGATCCCAAAGAATTTGATAAAAATAGCTTCGTTGATTTTGAAGGAGATACATGCATTATTCCTCCGAATTCTTTTGCTTTAGCATCTACAGTTGAATATTTTAAAATACCTAGATCAGTATTGACAATTTGTCTTGGAAAATCTACATATGCCAGATGTGGAATTATAGTTAATGTAACGCCCTTGGAGCCAGAATGGGAGGGACACGTAACATTAGAATTCTCAAACACAACTCCTTTGCCAGCCAAGATATATGCTAATGANGGNGTTGCNCAAATGCTNTTNTTTGAATCAGANANNATTTGTGAAATATCATATAAAGACAGAGGCGGAAAATATCAAAAACAAACTGGAGTAACATTACCAAAATAAATTATGACNCCTGAAANGNTATATAAACAGATTAGAAAATTAGCTATATTTTTAATAGGAATTTCTGTTGTATTAATTGGTTGCATATTATTTTTCACACCTGGTCCTGCCATAATAGTTATTCCTGTTGGTCTAGCAATATTAGCGACAGAGTTTATATGGGCAAAGAAGTTACTAAAAAAGTTTAAAGAAACTGCAGGAACTTTTTCGAAATCAGCAAAAAAAGTTATCAAAAAAAAATTTTAGTTTATAGAAGAAAAATAGTTCCCAGTGCTAAAAAAGAAAAAAATCCTATAACATCCGTTATTGTTGTTAATATCACAGTTCCGCCTAGAGCTGGGTCAATTCCAGCTTTCTTAAGTATTATAGGAATTAGCACGCCCGATAGAGCAGCGAATGCAAGATTAGCAATCATGGCAATTCCAATCACAATGCCTATTAAATAATTATTGAACCAATATGATGATAATATCCCGATAACAGTTGCCCATAATAAACTATTAAGAATACCAACAGTTACTTCCTTTATTAATAAAGATTTTGAATTTGCGGAACTAATATTTCCTAAAGCAATTCCTCTGATAACTAATGTTAATGTTTGAGAGCCAGCTATACCTCCCATACTAGCAACTATAGGCATGAGAACAGCAAGAGCAACAACTTGTTCGATGGTATCTTGAAATAAACTAATAACACCAGATGCTATTAATGCAGTTACTAAATTTAAACCTAGCCAAATTGCTCTTCTTCGAGTTGAAGATATTATAGGGGCAAATATATCCTCTTCGTCAGTTAAACCAGCCATATGTAAAACAGTACTTTCACTTTCTTCCCGAATAACATCAACAACATCATCAATCGTAATTCGACCAAGTAGTATATTATTTTTATCTATTACAGGTGCGGAAACTAAATCTCTATCTTCGAAAATATTAACAACATCACCAGCAAGCGCATCTGCATTTATAGAAACATAATTTTTNTTCATAGATTCAGCAACTGTCTTCTCGGGATCTGAACATACTAAGGAAGTTACTGGTAGAGTTCCAAGGTAATGGTTGTATCTGTCTACTACAATAATATTATCAGTATTTCTTGGCATCTCTTTTCTTAGTCTTAAATATTTAAGAACTACATCTAAAGTAACGTCGGGTCTAATAGTAATTGTATCAATATTCATTAGTCCTCCAGCAGTATCATCGGCATAATTCATCACCGATTCTAATCGAGTTCTATATTGATAATCCATTCCTTGNAGTGCTTGGGTTACAACTGTATCTGGAAGTTCATCCAATAGATCAGCTAGATCATCGACATCTAATCCCTTGGTTGCTGCTAACAAGGAGGTTTCATCCATAGATTCCATTAAGTTATTTCTTACTTCATCACCAACTTCCAATAGAACTTCACCATCATTCGAATGATCCAGCATTTCCCAAATTAATCTTCTCTGCCTACTAGGTGAACTTTCTAATAATCTCGCAATTTCAGCTGGATGCAGACCATTNAGAATTAATTTAGCTTTAAGCATTGCTCCAGAATTAAGAGATTCAATTATTGCATCAAGCTTTATGGTTTTAACATCTTTCGGCATAGTGATTTTTTAAAAAAAATTTACATAATATTATTATATACAAAAATATTAGTATTTTATAAAGATAATTTATTACTTCAGTTTTCTTCCAGCAGAAGATTCTATCTTAAGAGATTCTCGATATTTTGATACCGTACGTCTGGCTATTTCAATACCTTCTTTTTTAAGCATATCTTTTATTTTATTATCACTTAAAGGATATTTTTTATTTTCAGACATAATAATTTTTTTTATTTTTTCTATNACAGATGTTGATGACAAATTATTACCATCTTCACTTTTTATAGCTGCTGAAAAGAAAAATTTTAATTCAAAAACACCAAAGGGTGTCTGCATATATTTTCCATTAGTTAATCTAGATATTGTAGACTCATGCACACCAATATCATCTGCAACCTCTTTTAAATTCATAGGTATTAAATTTTCTACACCATNGTCAAAAAATTTTTTCTGTTTTTGGACGATGCGTTTTGATAATAGTAGCAAGGTATTATTNCGGTAATTGATATTTTTTATGAATAATTTTGCTTCTTGTAACTTTTCTTTTAAATAAATTTTATCTTCGCTAGACAAATTTTTCTCGCCNATATCAATATAATTGTTATTTATTTTTATTTCCGGAGATACAGCTTTATTGNTTTTTATGACCCAATTAGATGCATCTTTTGTAATTTGTATATCTGGAATTATATATTCATAGTTCTTTTTATTTTGTATTATGTTGCCAGGTCGGGGACTTTGTTTTTTAATGAGATCATCAATTAGTTCAAAGTCACCCATTGTTAAATTTAAATTTTTTAGTATTATATTCGTTTTCTTTTCTGTGTATTCAATAAAAAATTCATTTAATATAATTAATGCTTTATTCTTTAAATTTATATTTTCTTTTGAGTTTTCAACTTGTACCAATAAAGATTCTTGAATATCTTTAGTGCATGTGCCAACAGGGTCTAAATTTTGCAGAAAGTGTTGTACAGCAATTAGTTCGTCTAATGAAATTTCTGTATTTAAATAGATATCATCAAAAATTTTAAATATATCTTTAACTAAATATCCGTCATTATTTAAATAATCAATTATAGAGTCAGCTATAGATTTATCGTTGTCACTTAAATTTGATAAACTTACTTGCCACTGCAAATAACTTTGCAAGGTATCTTCTTCAGAAGATGTTCTTTCAATTATATCTGACGTTGAAATACTATTAATATTATTACTAGGCAAAAAATCTTTTTCGTAATGTAAATAATGTTCAGTACAATTATCATCTTCATATTCTTCACATAAATCTTCTTTTTCTATTAAAGGATTTGTCTCAAAAATATTTTGAATTTCTTGATTAATTTCTATAGCAGAAAATTGTAGAAGTTTTATAGCATTTTGAAGTTGCGGAGTTATAGATATTTTTGATAAATTTCTCGTTGAAAGATTAAGTTTCATGGTTTTATAATTTTTACATCTTAAAGTTTTCGCCTAAGTAAACTTTTTGAACTTTTTCATTTGAAAGAATTTCCTTAGATTTACCTTCAGCTATTATTTTACTATTATTCAAAATATAAGACCTATCGCATACATCTAATGTTTCTCTTACATTATGGTCTGTAATCAGTATGCCTATATTATTTTTTTTTAATTTTTTAATAATATCTTGAATATCGATTACAGATATAGGATCAATCCCAGCAAATGGTTCGTCAAGTAATATAAATTTAGGATCAGATGCTAATGCTCTAGCAATTTCTGCCCTCCTTCTCTCGCCACCTGACAAGCTAATTCCCATTGTGTTCTTAATATGTTCTATATTAAAAGTTTTTAATAATTCTAAAAGCTTTTCTTTTTTTTCTTTTTTATTTATATCTTCTCTTTGCTCTAATATTGCAAGAATATTATCATTTACGCTCAATCCCCTAAAGATTGATGGTTCCTGCGCAAGATATCCAATTCCTAAATTTGCTCTTTCATCTATACTCAATTTAGTAATATCTTTATTATTTATGTATATTTTCCCAGATTTCGGAGGTATCAATCCTGTAACCATATAAAAGCACGTAGTTTTACCAGCGCCGTTTGGACCTAATAATCCAATAACCTCTCCTGTATTTACTTCAATTGATACATTAGACACTATTTTTTTAGAATCGTATTCTTTTGAAATTTTTTTAATACTTAGTTTATTCATCGTCTTTTTTTGGCTCAAGAATCATTTTTACTCTTGATTTTCCATCTTTGTTTCCAGCTAAAATATTTTCAGTATCTGTTTTATAAATTATTTTGTTACTCCTAACTATGTTAGTTGATTGAGTAAGAACTGCTTTATTTATAAATATTATTTTTGATTGATCAACGTAATGTTCGATTTTTTTTGCTTCTCCATTAACTATTTTTCCACTAGACGTATTTTGTTTATAAGTAGCTTTATCACCAGTAATAACCATTTTGTTTATTTTGTCATTCTTTGATTTTACTATAAGTAATTCTCCAGTAAGTAACATGCTGCCTTGAGTTACAACAACATTACCACGGTATGTACTAACTTGAGACTCTTCATCCCATTTAGCAGAATCAGATTCTAAAAAAATCGGTTCCTTTGAGTCAGATTCAAATGCATAGGAATAACTACTATAAAAATTTATAAAATTAAGTAGGACCAATATAAAATATAAATTTTTATTTAACATACTTTCCTCTAGTTTTTTCAAAAATTATAAATTCGCCTTGCATTAAACTACTTTTCATACCTATGCCATTAAGAAATGAATTTTTTTTATTTATATATACCTCTGAATCAGTTACAGCAAGTTGTTCATTAAGATATATGTATATTTCTTCTGTATTCAACTTTAAAAATGGATCATTGGTTGTTTCTTTAAAATACATATTTACATTACCTGTAAGTTTTACATTATCCCTTTTATAAGCGATTGATCCAAAATCTGAAATAATTTTTGTAGGAGGCTTATTTTTTCTAAAAAGAAGAATTTTTGGCTTAACACTTTCAATTACTTCGTTCTCAAAATATTGTTTCATATTCGGGCTTGTCACAGTATAAAGAGGCATACCTTTTTCATCCATTGCAACATATTTAACTTGGTTNAAAGTGTTATCAGGACGAGTTTTTATAGCACTTGAATCTATATCTAAAATATTTTCAGCTTTATTATTTACNATNAAAATAGTAATACAGGCTAAAATAATTATGACAATGTTTAGAAAGTTTTTTTTAAAATAACTCACAATTTAATTAATTCCTGAGTCTATTAGTATATGTATATTTATAGCACCAATTATTTTTCCTTTAACGTCTAGNACAGGCAAAGAATTTATTTTGTTTTTTTGCATTAAGTNAAGAACATCAAAAGCGAAATCTTTTTCTTNGCATGAAATAAACTTTTTAGTCATTGATTTTTTTATTGATGTGTTATGAATATCTAATAATTTATCTATAGATCTCCTTAAATCTCCATCCGTAAAGAAACCAACAGCCTTTTTAAGCTCGTTTTCAATTATTACACAACCTAAATTTTTTTTTGTCATTTCAATTAATGCATCTTTGAGCATACTTTTATCTTTAATTACTGGAATATTCTTACCTTTCCTCATAATATCTTTTACTTGTAGATTTAAATTTTTACCAAGTTGTCCGCCCGGATGGTTTGCACCGAAATCTTTTTGCTCAAAATTTTTCATTTTCATAAGGATGANTGCTATAATATCACCNGCTACAAGTGTTACTGTTGTGCTTGANGTTGGAGCAAGGTTAAGTGGGCATGCTTCTTTTTTGACACTAATATCNATAGATATATCTGAATNTTCAAAAATTTTTGAATTTTTGTGTCCACATAAACTTAAAATTCTACATCCAATTTCTTTTAAATTTGNNAGCAATGGTAAGATTTCAGGNGTGCATCCAGAGTTAGATATTATTAANANCAGATCTTTTTTTGAAATAGATCCNANATCNCCATGCATNGCCTCACTTGGATGTACAAAAAANGAGGGTGTGCCNGTACTTGAAAAAGTAGCTGCTAATTTTCTNGCAATATGGCCAGATTTACCAACACCAAGAATTATNAATTTNCCNTTACAATTATGAATCTCTTTACAGAAATAATATAATTCTTTCCCTAAGGTTTTCTTAAAATAATTTATAGCAGTAACTTCNGAAGTAATNACTTTTTTTGCAATACTTAGAGCATCAATCTGATTAAATTTAGCCATAATTTTATAAAATATATAATTATTAATTATATAAGATAATATAAGTTATATCTCTTAAATTCCATAAGAATGCTGATATAAAAACAATATAATGATAATATTATTACAATTTTAGGCAATTCAGCATTTAATTTATGAAAATCTCTAAGAAATTAACTAACTTTTATGACAAAACAATCATAGATAAACCTCATCTCTCTCTTATTTTTGTTTTATCATTAATATTCTTCTTTTCTTTTAGTATTCCAAATTTTAAAATGGATGCTTCGGCTGATTCTCTAGTTTTAGAAAACGATCAAGCATTAAAATATCATAGGGCTACTAGTGCTAGATATGGCACAGAAGACTTTGTGGTGATTACATTCAAGCCTTTTAAAGGTATATATAATAAAAACTCTCTATCAATTTTAGATNATCTTTCACAAGATATTAAGTTTAGTATTGATAACGTAAGCAATGTTTTGACAATATTAGATGTGCCTTTATTAGACAGTCCTCAAATAGGTTTTTCAGATTTAGGTAGTGAGCAGAGGACATTAAGAACTGAAGGTGTAGATTTAGATCTTGTTAAGAAAGAGTTTTTAACAAGTCCATTATACAAAAACTTGTTAATGAGTAGTGATTCGACAACAACAGTTCTTGTTGTGTATTTTTCAAAAGATTCTAAGTATTTTGATCTTTTAAATAAAAGAAATAGTTTAAGAGAGATTAGATTACAAAGAGAGTTAAGTTTAAATGAGCAAAATTTATTAAANACTTNNGAAATAGANTTTAAANATTATAGTGCAAAATATGCANNAAAAGAAAAAGAAAANATAAAAAAAATTAGACAAGTAGTTNCTAAATATAAAGGAGACGCCTCAATGTTTTTAGGCGGCGTTCCAATGATAACATCAGATATGACAGATTTTATTGCTCAAGATATNAAAAANTTTGGCGNNGGAGTTTTTNTATTTTTAGTANTAATTNTATTNTTAATTTTTANAAGNNNNAGGTGGATTATTATNCCNTTATTTGGATGTATTGCNTCAGTAATTTTTGTTAGNGGNCTNTCTGGTTNTATTGATTGGAGAATTACAGTNATNTCNTCAAANTTTGCNGCAATNTTANTAATTATTACAATGTCNATGACAATCCATNTNGCNGTAAGNTTTNGNGAGCTTAAATCAANAAATAAAGNTCNAGATAATAAAAGTATTGTTAANGAGNCTNTNCANTATATGTTTNTTCCNTGTGTTTATACNTCATTNACNACAATAGTTGCNTTNGCTTCTNTAGTTGTAAGNGGTATTNGACCAGTNATTGATTTTGGTCATATGATGACTCTTGGAATAACNTCNGCNTTNATTATAACTTTTNTTGTATTNCCAACANTTTTNATAATACTTCCAAATGAAGATGTAAAAGAAAAAAATGACTTAACAAGAAACATTACAAATAGTTTTGCATCTTTCTCAATAAAAAATCACATGAAAATAATTTTAATTGCATCGATAGTTTTTATGATTAGCGCTTTTGGTATTTCAAAGATAAAGGTGGAGAATAGATTTATTGATTATTTTCATTCTGATACAGAAATATATCAAGGTATGCTTGAAATTGATAAGCAACTTGGAGGTACAACTCCTTTTGATATAATTATTGATAAGCCTTTGAAAGAAAATAATGACGATAATAATTCTGACCTAGATGAAGATTTTGATGATCTTTCAGAACTACTTGGTGATGAAGAAGAAATTAAAGGTTATTGGCTTACAAATCCAAAATTTAAAGAAATAGAAAAAATACATAATTTTTTAGAGTTACAGCCAGAAACAGGCAAAGTTTTATCTATCGCAACTTTATATAAATTAGCTAAGGGCTTAAATAATAATGAGCTTTTATCTGATTTACAAGTAGGTGCAATTAAAGACTCATTATCAAATGATGTTAAAAAAGTTTTACTTGATCCTTATTTATCAGAAAATGAAGAGCAAACAAGAATTACTTTAAGAGTAATTGATTCCGATAAGAATTTAAATCGAAAGGAGTTTATTCAAAGGGTAGAAAATTACTTATCTGAAGAGATGGGATATGATAAAGAAAGATTTAATACAACAAATATGTTAGTTTTATACAATAACATGCTTCAAAGTTTATTTTCTTCTCAAATTCAAACTATTGGATTTGTTTTTATATCTATAATGTTTATGTTTATAGTTTTATTTAGATCTTTTTATTTGGCAATATTAGCAATAGTCCCAAATATTTTACCTGCAACTCTAGTTCTAGGTTTTATGGGCTTAAAATCTATCCCTCTTGATTTAATGACTATTACTATTGCAGCTATAAGTGTAGGTATAGCAGTTGACAATACTATTCATTATATAATTAGATTCAAAAGGGAGTTTTCGCAACATAGAGATTATTCAAAAACAGTAGAAATTTGTCATGGAAGTATAGGAAAGGCAATGTATTATACTTCTTCGATTATAGTTATAGGATTTTCGATTCTTTCCTTATCAAACTTCATACCAACAATATACTTTGGTCTGCTTACAGGCTTAGCTATGTTAGCTGCGCTTTTAGCTTCTTTAACTTTGTTACCCGCATTGCTAATAATTTTCAAACCTCTTGGGAAAGAAAATAATTAGGATCTTTCTTGATGATGTACCTAATATTATGGAATAATATGGTATGAGACAATTAAAATTATTTACAATAATATCTTTACTGATATCAGTATTTTTTTTAGGAAGCGATGAAACATTTGCCACGAAAGAATCACCTGAAAATGTAATTCTTTCGGCAGCGAATAATTTATTTACAGATGTTGAGAAAAATAAGGAAATGTATGAAAAAGATATAACTACTTTTTATGAAAGAGTAGATAATATCTTATCTCCAATAATTGATTTCGATGTTTTAATAAGAAGCATAATTGGAAAAAAAAATTATCAGGAAACGTCATCTGCGCAAAAAAATAGATTTAAACAAGCTTTAAAAAATCAATTAATAAGAATATATGCCAAAACAATTGTGGAATATGCAAATTCAAAAATTACAATTATTAGTTCTTCAAAAGCAAAAAGTTTCTATCTTGTTAAAACTGAACTATCTATTGGTCAAGGAAAACCGGCATTTCAAGTCATATATGTAATGAAAGAGTCACCAGACAGCTGGAAAATTGTTGAGGTTGTCGCAAATGGTTTAAGGCTTGTAAAAAGCTTGAGAAAAAGTTTGCTCCCAGAAATTGAGGAAAAAGGAATAGAATCTGTCATTAATAGATTAGAGTCTGAGTCCTAGAAATGGAAAAACTATTAATAACTGGTGGAAAACCTTTAGAAGGGGAAGTAAGAATATCTGGTGCAAAAAACTCGGTGCTACCAATACTAGCTGCAAGTCTATTGAGCGAGGAAGAGGTAGTTATTGGCAATGTTCCACATTTACAGGATGTTACGACAACAATTTCACTTCTTACAGAAATGGGCGCAACATTATCTATTGATGAAAAAATGAAAGTTAGTATTAATGCTTCATCTGTAAATAAATTTTACGCTCCTTATGAAATGGTAAAAACAATGAGAGCCTCTATTCTTGTTTTAGGCCCATTACTAGCTCATTTTGGAGAAGCAAAAGTTTCTCTTCCAGGTGGCTGCGCAATTGGCTCAAGACCTGTGAATCTTCATCTAGATGGTCTAAAAGCAATGGGAGCAAATATTAAAGTTGAAGATGGATACATTATTGCAAAAACAAAAAAGCTAAAAGGAGCCAAAATAAATTTTCCTACAGCTACAGTTACAGGAACAGAGAATATTATGATGGCAGCAGCTTTAGCATCCGGTAAAACTTTTATAAAAAATGCTGCAAAAGAGCCAGAAATAATTGATTTAGCAAATTGTTTAAGATTAATGGGTGCTAAAATTGAAGGGGATGGTTCTTCCACCATAACCATTGAAGGAGTTAAAAATTTAAAAGGATGTAATTACGATGTTTTGCCAGACAGAATTGAAACAGCAACTTTCCTAGTGGCTGCGGCAATTACAAATGGAAAATTAACATTGACACATACTCGGCCGGATACAATTAAAATAATTATTGAAAAATTAAAAAGGGCCGGGGCAGAGATTTCAGTAAAAAACGATATTATAAATATTGAGGCAAGATCTAAATTGGATGCTGTAAATATTACAACAAACCCATATCCAGATTTTCCTACTGATATGCAAGCACAATTTATTGCTTTAAATTCGATTTCTAAAGGAAAAAGTAAAGTGGTTGAATCTGTTTTTGAAAATAGGTTTATGCACGTTCAGGAGTTGGTTAGAATGGGTGCTGATATTGATATTAATGGAAATACCGCAATTATAAAAGGAGTAAAAGATTTAACTGGTGCACCTGTTATGGCAACGGACTTAAGAGCATCTGCAAGTTTGATTTTAGCAGGCTTAGTTGCGAAGGGTCAGACAATTGTTGATAGAATATATCACATTGATAGGGGGTATGAGTGTATTGAAGAAAAACTAACAAAAATTGGTGCAAATATTAAGAGATTACCTCAATGAAAATAAAAGATGAAATTATAATTGCTATATCTAAAGGTAGAATTTTAGAAGAAGGATTAGTGCTTCTTGATCAGTTAGGAATTAAAACTCTTGAAAGCATGCAAGATTCTAGAAAACTAATCTATGATACGAATAATGAAAAGATAAAATTAGTCATAGTAAGAGCTGCAGATGTACCTACTTATGTTGGTAATGGTGCAGCAGATATTGGAATAGTTGGAAAAGATACATTGATAGAATATGGCTCTAACAATATTTATATTCCGCTTGATTTAAATATATCAAAATGTCGAATGGTTTTAGCAAGTTTACCAGACTGTACTCCTGGACCCAAGATTAAAGTAGCTACGAAGTATGTAAAATGTGCTAATAATTATTTTATTAAAAAAAAGAAACAAGTTGATATAATAAAGCTATATGGATCTATGGAGCTTGCGCCGATACTTGGTTTGTCGGACTATATTGTAGATTTGGTAGATAGTGGAGAAACTCTCAAAGCAAATGGCTTGAAAGAAATTGATTCAATATTCGATGTTAGTGCACAACTTATTACTAACAAAGCTTCTATGAAAATAAAAACAAAATCAATAGAAGTTATTATTAATGCTTTTGAAAAATTTATATAGTGAGAAAATTATGACTCTTAAAACAGATGATTTAAGAATATTAGAGACACAAGAATTAAGTACTCCTGAAGAAATAAGGAGAGAGCTTCCAATTTCTAATAATGCAGCTAATATTATTTTAGATTCTAGAAAAGTTATAGAAAATATATTAGATGAAAAAGATGATCGAGTTTTTATAGTTATTGGCCCATGTTCAATTCATGATCCTGAAGCTGCAATAGATTATGCAACAAGGTTAGAAAAAATATCTCGTGAGTTATCCAAAAATTTATTTGTAATTATGAGGGTATACTTTGAGAAACCAAGAACTACAATTGGCTGGAAGGGTCTAATTAATGATCCAATGTTAGATGGAAGTTTTAAAGTAAATGAGGGTATTAGGATTGGGAGAAAATTATTATTAGATATTGTAAACCTTGGTATTCCAGCTGGAACTGAATACTTAGACTTAATTAGCCCACAATATATTGCAGATATTATAAGTTGGGGAGCTATTGGTGCGAGAACAACCGAAAGTCAATGCCATAGAGAATTAGCTTCTGGTTTATCATGTCCTGTAGGCTTTAAAAATGGAACAGACGGTAATTTGCAAATTGTTTTTGATGCTATTAAATCCGCTTCTGGAGCTCATCATTTCTTATCGGTAACTAAAGAAGGTAATTCCGCAATATTTTCAACAAGCGGAAATTCTTATTGTCATACAATTTTAAGAGGTGGCTCAAAAAAAGTTAATTATGATGAGAAAAGTATAGACGAAGTATCTGCAAGATTAGAGAAGGCTAATCTAGCAAAACAAATTGTTGTTGATTGTAGTCATGCTAATAGTATGAAAGATTTTAAAAAACAAATGAACGTTATAGATGATGTTGCAAAACAATTAAGTAGCGGTGAAAAAAGGATTAAAGGTTTAATGATTGAAAGTAATCTTGTAGAAGGCAATCAAAATATAAACGATGAAAATCTGGTTTATGGAAAAAGCGTCACTGACGCATGTATTGGATGGGAAGATACAAAGAAAGCTCTGTATACTTTATCGGAGGCGGTAGATAAAAGAAAAAAAAATGCTCAAAATTAAAAAAATCAACTCTAGCGATAATAGTTTTTCTAAAGATTTGCAAAGTCATATCTCTAAGAGAAAGATTAATACATCTGATATAAAAGAAAAAGTAAGAACTATTATCTCAGAAGTAAAATCAAAGGGAGATGTGGCATTAGTTAAATATTCAGGACAATATGATAATTATGATGTGCAAAACGCAAGCGAGTTAGAAATTTCAAAAGAAAAATGTTCGGAAGCTTTAAAGAAAATTAGTAAGGAAGAGCTTGATGCTTTGCGATTTGCAAAAAGTCGAATCCAAGAATTTGCTGAACACCAAAAAACAAAACCATGGAACTATACTAGTGAAGGAATAACTTTAGGTGAGCAAATTACTGCAATAGATAAAGTTGGAGTGTATGTGCCTGGAGGTTCTGCAGCATACCCATCGAGTGTTTTAATGAATTCTGTTCCGGCTAAAGTTGCTGGAGTAAATGAAATCATTATGGTTGTTCCCTCTCCACATGGAGATGTAAATAATATGGTTCTTGCCGCTGCATCTTTAGGAGGTGTAGATAGAATTTTTAGGTTAGGTGGGGCACACTCGATAGCAGCACTAGCTTTTGGGACAGATACAATTCCCAAAGTAAATATGATAGTAGGCCCTGGAAGTCAATATGTAGCCGAAGCGAAAAAAGAATTATATGGAGAAGTTGGTATAGATAGTTTTGCTGGACCATCTGAAATACTTGTAATAGCAGATTCATCAGCTAATGAAGAATGGATAGCTTCGGATCTATTTTCTCAGGCAGAGCACGACGAACTGGCTCAATCTATATTAATATCTCCCGATGAAAATCTACTTAAAAAAGTAGAAAGAGTTATGCAGGATAAGATAAATTCTCAGGAAAGAAAAAGTATTATAGAGTCTTCATTAAATAACTTTGGTTTAATGATTAATTCAAAAGATATAGAAAATGCTATCGAAATATCAAATGATCTTGCACCAGAGCATTTACAATTATCAATTAAAGATAGTAAAAAATATCTTAATAAAATAAAAAATGCTGGAGCAATATTTTTAGGAGAGTATACCCCAGAAGTATTTGGAGATTATTGCGCCGGATCTAATCATGTTCTTCCAACAGTTGGTACTGCAAAATTTTCTTCTCCATTGGGAGTTTATGATTTTCAAAAAAGATCAAATATTATTCAATGTTCTGAAAAATCTGCAATTTTATTGGCGAAACATGCAACAGTTTTAGCAAATGCGGAGGGATTATTTTCGCATAAAGATTCAGCAAGTTTAAGAAATAATAAAGGGAAGATTGAATGAAAAAAATAACTGATTTCTTAAGAGATGATATGGATATATTAAATGAATATGAAGTACTCGATTCTAATGGGTTAGTTAAGTTAGATGCAATGGAGAATCCTTACGATCATGAAATTAGCATAAAGGCAAATATTCCATTATCTATAGATTCGCAGACTTTGGAGAATATAGATAATTTCGACGTAAATGTGAATATTAATAGGTATCCTGATGCAAATTGCGAAAATTTAAGGAATTCACTTCTTAAAAAGTATAGTTTAGAAAAAAAATGTGATTGTATAATTGGTAATGGCTCAGACGAGTTAATTCAATTAATTTGCATGGCTTTTTTAAAATCAGATAATACAATACTGTGTCCACATCCATCTTTCAGTATGTATAAAAAAATAGCTCAAGTTTTGAAACTTCGATTTGAAGAAGTTCCATTAAGAGAAAATTTTTCTCTTAATATAAGCAAGATGATTGAAAAAATTAAAGAGCTAGACCCAGCTATAATTTTTTTAGCATATCCAAATAATCCAACTGGCAATTTATGGTCAAAAGATGATATTAATTTAATAATTAAAGAAACAAACGGTATTGTTGTAATTGATGAAGCGTATGGTGCTTTTTCTGGAGAATCTTTTTTAGAAGAAATAAATAAGTTTGATAATTTATTAGTTATGAAAACTTTTTCTAAAGTTGGTTTAGCAGGTTTGAGACTGGGTTATTTGTTTGGCGAAAGCTCGATAATAAAGCAAATTAATAAATTAAGATTACCATTTAATATAAATTCAATATCTCAAAAAATTAGTGAACTTTATACTGAAGATAGTAACTTTATTAATATTCAAGTAAAAGAAATTATCAAAAATAGAAAACTTTTGTTTGATATGATGAAAGATATAAAAGATATAGAAGTTTATGAGAGTAAAACAAACTTTATTTTGTTTAAAATTTTAAAGGGGTCAGCAAATGATGTTTTTAATAGGCTTTTGGCAGATAATATATTAGTTAAAAACATGTCAAATTCCCCAAGCCTGAATGGATGTATAAGAGTCACAGTTGGCACTAAGGAAGAGAATGATATATTTATACAATCCTTGAAAAAATCAATAATTTAAAGATTTTTAGCACAAAAAAACTTAACATTATGTTAGAATATCGTCAGTTTATAATATTAGGTAGTGCAATAAGGAAATTTTATCAATGTCCAAGGACAACCTCGACAACAGTAGAAGAAAATTTTTGACAAGCAGCCTCTCTATAGTGGGTGGAACCGGAGCTGCAGTAACACTATGGCCCTTCTTATCTTCCATGGCGCCAAGCTCAAAAGCAAAAGCTGCTGGGGCTCCAGTTAAAGTTGATATTAGTAATTTAAAGGATGGTGAAAAAATTGATTTAATTTGGAGGAAAAAGCCTATTTGGGTTGTCAAAAGAACTAAAAATATGCTTGACAGCATAAACACAAGTGAAAATAAACATAAAGACCCAATGTCAGAAAATACAGAACAACAACCAGATTTTGCAAAAAACAAATTTCGATCTCTAAAGCCAGAAATACTTGTTCTAGAGGGAGTATGTACTCATTTGGGTTGTAATCCTGCTTATAAACCGAGCGAGAATAAATTTTTCTGTGCATGTCATGGGTCAAATTTTGATATGGCTGGAAAAGTTGGCAATGGAAGCCCAGCTGGTGCAAATCTTAAAGTGCCTCCGTATAGATTTGAAGATGACAATACAATTGTGGTTGGCGAATTACCAAAAGAAGAGCTAATAAAAAAGGGTTAAAAAATGAGTGATAAAAATCAAGCAACTGGTGTAATAGGTTGGGTGGATGAAAGACTTCCAATTTTAAGTTTTGTTAGAGACCACTTAACTCATTATTATGCTCCAAAAAATTTCAATTTTTGGTATTTTTTTGGATCATTAGCTTTTCTGATTCTTTTTTTACAGATTTTCACAGGTATTTTTTTGGCTATGCATTATAAGCCAGATGCTAAATTAGCATTTGATTCAGTTGAGTTCATAATGAGGGATGTTAACTTGGGTTGGCTAATAAGATATATGCATTCCACAGGAGCATCTGCTTTTTTTGTAGTGGTTTATCTTCATATGTTTAGAGCTTTGATGTATGGATCTTTCAAAAAGCCTAGGGAATTAATTTGGCTATTCGGTGTATTTATATATTTAGCACTAATGGCAGAAGCCTTTATGGGATATTTGTTACCTTGGGGTCAAATGTCTTATTGGGGGGCACAAGTGATAATCAACTTGTTTACTACAATACCATTTATCGGTCCAGAGTTAGGAGTATGGATAAGAGGTGACTTTGCTATTTCAGACCCAACTTTAACTAGATTTTTTGCTTTGCATATTGTTGCTGTGCCGATGGTAATACTTCTTCTAGTGATTTTGCATCTTGCTGCACTTCATACTGTTGGGTCAAATAACCCTGATGGAGTTGAAATAAAAAAACATAAAGATGAAAATGGAGTTCCTTTGGATGGTATTCCTTTTCATCCATATTATACAGTAAAAGATTTTGTAGGCATGGGTGTCTTTTTGTTTTTATTTGCGCTTACGGTTTTCTTCATACCAGAAATGGGCGGATACTTCTTAGAGCACGCAAACTTTATACCGGCTAATGCTTTAGTAACACCTGAACATATTGCACCAGTATGGTATTTTACACCGTTTTATTCAATTTTAAGAGCAATACCCGATCCAGCATTTGGAGCCCTAGCAATGCTGTTATCAATTGTAATCCTATTCTTTTTGCCATGGATTGATAGTAATCCAATAAAGTCCATAAGATACAGAAGCACTCTCTTCAAAATCAATTTGTTCACCTTTGTCATAGGGTTTTTAATATTAGGATGGTTGGGTGTCAAGGCTCCAACACCTTTATATAGTGCATTAGCGCTAAGATTTAGCGAGATGTATTTTATATTTTTTGCTTTGCTATTCTTTTATAGTACTAATAGAGACGTCTTATTTAGCTATATTTTTTCTGGATCTATTGTTTTCCTAATCACTGTTTATGACATCTCGCGGATTTCTGTTGACAATTATTTTACAGTTTTAATTGGTCTTATATCTGTAATTATATTTGTAGCATTTATGACTTTGTCTCCTTTGTATTCAAGTCTAAATAAAGAAAAAGAAGTTCCAGATAGGGTAACAGGATGATAAAAAATATATTAGTTGTATTTATAGTTTTTCTTGCAACAGTAAATTTAGCTTATTCTGCAGCTCAAAAAAATGAACTCCTCTTAGAATATAAATCTACTACAAGTATAAATAATAAAGCATCTTTACAAAGAGGTGCTAAATATTTTGTAAACTACTGCAGCGGCTGCCACTCTTTGAAATACATGAGGATGAGTACTTTGGCAGAAGATTTAGATATTGATGAAGCAATATTTTCAAAAAACTTATTATTTAATAATAAGAAAATTGGCGAAACAATGACTATTTCTATGAAAGAAAAGGATGCTATTGAGTGGTTTAATGCAGTTCCTCCTGATTTAAGTTTAACTGCAAGGTCAAAAGGCGCAGATTATATTTTCTCAAAACTGAATACATATTATGAGGATGATCTTACGGCTACAGGATATAATAATATTGCCTTACCAAATACATCAATGCCTAATGTTTTAGCAAATTTACAAGGTGAGCAGAAAGTCATAATCGACTCAAATAGCTACCCTATTGGACTGGAGAAAGTTTCAAATGGATCTCTTTCTGATGTCGAATATAAGCAATTAACGAATGACATTACAAACTTTTTAGTTTACGTGTCAGAACCGGCGAAACTTAAAAGATATTCAATAGGTATTTGGGTGTTAATGTTTATATTTATTTTTACCATTATTGCTTACTTTACAAAGAAAGAATTTTGGAAAGATGTAAAATAATAATAATAATAATAATAATAATAAATAAATAGGAAAATCTTATGCATACAATGACGCTTTATTCAGATCCAAATTGCGCACAATCCCATAGAGTTAGAATTGTTCTCGGTGAAAAAGACCTGGTATTTAAAGTAGTAAATGTGAACCCATCTGACAATAACGAGGATTTGATTGCCTTAAATCCAAACAATACAACACCTACATTTGTCGATAGAAATCTTGTACTTTATGAGTCAAGAGTAATTATGGAATATCTTGATGAAAGATTTCCTCACCCACCATTAATGCCAGTAGATCCTGTTATTAGAGCAAAAACAAGGATGGTTCTTCATTATATAGAAAAAGATTTATATGGATTGCTAGACGACGTGAAGTCAAGTGGTGAAAAAAAATCTTCAGCTGCTAAATTAAAATTAAAAGAAAATTTAATGCTTTCATTGAATTTTTTACAAGGAAGCAAATTTTTTCTGAGTGATGATTTTAGTATTATAGATTGTAGTATTGCACCTATACTTTGGAGATTGCCAGAATATGGAATCGAACTGCCAAAAAGTGGCAATCCAATTCTTAAGTATGCGGAGAGAATTTTTGATAGACAATCTTTTGCTGAGAATCTCTCAGAACAAGAAGAAGAAATCAGAAGTGAAATTTAAATAGATTTATTTGGATTTAATATATTTTTAGGATCAAATTGTTTCTTGATATCTTGCATAAGCTTTAATGTATTTTTGTCTATCTCTTTTTTAATGTATTGTTTTTTAATAACCCCAATACCATGTTCTCCAGATAAAGTTCCCTCTAATTTAATTACCAAATTAAAAATCTCGTCAAGGCATTTTTTTGAATTTTCAGATTTTTTTTCCTCTTCCGTCTCGAATAATAAATTTACATGAATATTCCCATTACCGGCGTGACCAAAATTTACAATTTTTATGTTATATTTTTTTGATATTCTTTCTAAGGACTTAAGAAATTCTTTTAATTTAGAAATAGGCACAACAATATCTTCATTTATTTTATAACCACCCAATTCTCTTAATGCAGGCGATAAAGATTTTCTAGCCGCCCATAACTTGTCTATTTCTGATGTATCTTCAGCAATAGTAATTCTTTTATGATTATTTTCTTTAATTACTTTTAAAATTTTTTCAAGCATAAAACCTATATATTCGCTTTGGCCATCTATTTCAAGAAGTACTGCAGAATTTGTATTTTTATCATAATGATTTTTTTTTATAGTATTTATCAATTTTATTGATTCCTTATCGATAAATTCTAGCTTATAAGGTGCTATAGGTTGAGTCATTAAATTGATAATGCATTGTGAAGCGTCGTCAATATTATCAAAAGTTATTTCAATCGTTTTAATTGAATCATTTAAAGGAAGTATTTTTAATGTTGCTTCTGTTAATATCCCTAAAACTCCTTCAGAGCCAATAAAAATTCTTGTCAAATCTAATCCAACTACACCTTTTGATGTTTTTACTCCTGTTTTGTGTAGATCGCCAGTACCTGATACAAACTCTAAACCGAGAATATTATCTCTAGGAGTTCCATATTTTATAGCTCTGGGGCCTGCTGAATTATTTGCTATATTTCCGCCTATTGTAGAATAATCCAAACTTGAAGGGTCAGGACCCCAAAAAAAATTAATTTTCTTTAATGAATCTTGTAATGTTTTATTAATTACACCGGGTTGAACAATTGCAAGTCTATTCTCAATATCAATTTCAATAACTTCATTCATTTTTTCCAGCGATAAAACAATGCTATTATCTATTGGGACAGATCCACCAGTATTTCCAGTTCCTCTTCCTCTTGAAGTAATAGGAATATTATTCAGATAACAATATTTCACAATTTCTTGCACTTGCGTTTTATTTTCTGCAAACAAAACACATTCGGGCATCACATGTATTTTACTATTATCGTAACCGTATGCCCAACAGTCACCTGGCTCGCTGTAAATATAATCTTTTGGTAATAAACGTTCAAAAAATTTTATATGTTTTTTTTTTAGCATATTGTTAAAAAGGAATTTGTTTTGCCTTGCCATTCTTAAATTTTACAATGACTAAGTGTCTTCTAACTTTATTAAATTCGTCTAGTTGTAAATATCCTGTATCCCCTAGCATGAATTTATTTTTATTGTCTTTGAGCTTATTTATATTATATATGATTTTTATAGCATCCATACCAATAGCTACAAATCGAAATAAATCTTTTTTATCGGAATTTTCTTTTAATATACTTTTAATTTCTGCATTTTTATCGTTGTAGAGCCATGGAATATCGCAAAATTTTATATTATTCAAATCTTGATTCTTTTGCTTATTATAAACTCCATCGTAAATGTGTGAAGTTGAATAAAATGGAATATCTTCTGCATAATTAAAGTTAAATTGGGGTTTAATAACTCTCATATCTTTTGAAGTACCAACAGAAAAAATCATATCCAAATTATTTGAGATAAAGGGTTTATATTGAAGTTTTATTTTTAACACATTCTCTAAATGTTTTTTTCTTTTTATACTATCTTCTATTTTTAAAAGATTCCTTATCGAGATATTATTTTTTTCGTCATCTTCATCATATATTGAGGTATCAATAATTTTACCACCTAGCTCTTTATATCTTAGACTAAAGGATTCAGCTATTCTTTTTCCCCAGGAATTATCTGGGTAAAATATAGACGCATTATTATTTCCGTCAATTATAGCTTTTTCAGCAATACATATTGATTCGTCTTCTGGAAGCAAACCAAATTGGTAGACGCTTGGCTTAATTTTTCTTTGATCATTTAAATAATTAAGAGTTAAGATTGGAAGTTTTTGCGAACTATAGCTTAAAATCTTTTTAATAAGATCTTTGCGCAATGGACCAATTATATAGTCATAATCTTTTTCAAGCATTTCATTGTAAACTTTTTTTAAGTTTATATTTTTGTCGCCGGTATCATGTATAGTTAATTTTGGACTATTATTTTTATTATTTAATTCTAATTCAACACCTTCAAATATTGCTTTCCCAATTTTAGAATATTTACCAGTCATTGGTAATAAAATAGCAATTTTTTTTAAGTTAAAATTGTCTGAAGACTGAATAATTTCCTTCTCTATTAATAACTCATCAATATTTATTTGGGTCTCGCTGATCTCAGGTTTTTCAGAAATATCTTTATCAAGTGGAGTATCCGATGTAATTTTTATATAATTTGAATTACAAGCGTAAAGCAATATACTTAATATTGTTATTATAAGATATTTTAAGGAATTGCTGCTTATAAAAGGTTTTAAAATTTGCATAATATTGATAAAAATAAAAAAATTAATTTTGGTATATTATATGTCGTCGCTACTCCAATTGGTAATATTAATGATATTACTAAAAGGGCTATCGAAGTTCTATCGAACTCCTATATTATAGCAACTGAGAATACAAGGCATAGCAAAAGATTGCTAAATTTTTATGGAATAAAAACAAAATTAATCAGTTATCATAAATATAACGAAGTAGAAAGATGCAATTTTTTAATAAATCTTTTACTAAAAGGTAAAAGTATATCTGTAATATCGGATGCTGGAACACCCTCAATATCTGACCCGGGAGATATTATTATATCTGAGGCGCATAGAAAAAATATTAGAGTTTGTCCAATTCCTGGAGCATCATCCATAATAGCTGCAATCAGCGCAAGTGGTTTTGCGTCTGATGATTTTAAATTTATTGGGTTTTTGCCCAAAAAAAATGCCCAAAAAACTGATATTTTAAAAAAAAATAGAAATATTTCACTAATATTTTTTGAATCTCCAAATAGATTTTTGAAAACACTAAAAGATTTACAAAGTATTTATAATTATAAAAAAAAAATTATAGTTGCAAAAGAAATTACAAAAATTCATGAAGATATAAATTATGACTATTTGGATAATCAGATTAAATATTTTTCAAAAAATAATAATGAAAAAATTAAAGGAGAGTTTACAATAATAATTCCAAAAGAAGAAGATATGGATGTAAATATTTCAGAGGAAGAAGTTGAAAATTTTATAATTCTACTCTTGGAAAACAAAGTTATATACAATTCAGCAATTAAAATTACTTGTAAGCATTTTTCAATTAAAAAAAATATGATTTATAAAAAATATCTTCATCTTGCAAATAAATAGTTTTTGATATTTAATTAGTTTGAGTCGACTGTGTAATCGCTTTATTTATAAAGAGGAAAGTCTGGGCTCCAAAGAGTAGAGTGCCAGGTAATGCCTGGGAAGTGTGAACTTACGGAAAGTGCAACAGAAAATAAACCGCAATTTATTTTGTAAGGGTGAAAAGGTGAGGTAAGAGCTCACCGCAGTAGTAGTAATATTACTGGCATTGTAAACCCCACTCGGAGCAAGGCCAAATAGAAAAGTTAAAGTGTTACTCGCGCTGCTTTTGGGTAGGCCGCTAGATATATTTGGTGACAAATATACAAGATTAATGATTACATTTAACAGAACCCAGCTTATAGGTCGACTCTC
>PAHL01000063.1 GCA_002711185.1 Flavobacteriaceae bacterium | reverse complement strand
TCATTCGGTGTAGAACAAAAGGGAGATGATTTTGAAGATAGGGAGTGGAATATTGAAAATTTACATAATCTTCTTGATGAGATGAACGGTTTAAAAGCATATACTGAGGAACATTTAATGACTGTTGAATATATTAGAGGAGAATACAAAGACTTACTAGAAAATTGGGAAAGTGACAAAAGATCTCTATTTATATGGATTTATGGACCAGATGATTATGGGTTTCCTTTAAAGGAATATACTAATCGTATGCCTTTCGATCCAGATAGAAGAGTATATGAGACAATAAAACTTGATGGAACGTTTCGATTTTTAGGAACAGAAGTTGCAAAAGCAGTTTATGACGCTTATGATGGTACACTATACCAGTATATAAAAATAAATGCTGATAAAGAAGAAGAGGTTTTTACAAAAAAATTTAATGATAGGGTAGACAGTAAGTGGATATATGATCTAGACATGATTGATTTTGATGACCCACAATTTTGGCTAAAAAATAAAAAATATATTCAAGACGACTACTTTGTGAAGTATAATATTTTTAAAAGAATAGAGCTTTGGGATCAAACAATCGAACAGATTGGTGAATATTTAAAACTAGTTGATAAGAGCATATCTACACTTCAAGATGAGATTAAAACTAAGGATGAAGAAATTGAAATTATTTATTGGGTTTTCTAAGATATTTCTCAACTAATCCAGCACTTATCTTTCCAGAAATTAATGAAGGTGGAACACCAGGTCCAGGAACTGTAAGTTGACCGCTGAAGTATAAACCTTTAACTTTTTTACTTTCCATTTTTGGTCTCAGAAATGCAGTTTGAAATAATGTCATTGCCATCCCATAAGCATTACCTTTATAAGAATTATATTCAGAGATAAAATCATTTATACAAAACGATTCTTTAAACAAAATATGTTTATTAATTTCTTGTTCGGTTCTTAGCTCTAATCTCTTAATTACAAGCTCTAAATACTTTTTTCTTAAATCTTTAGTATCATTTAAACCAGGAGCCAGGGGAATTAAAATAAAGCATGCTTCTTTTCCCTTGGGAGCCATCGATAGATCAGATTTTGAAGGAAAGTTTACATAAAATAGTGGATCCTCAGGCCATTTTGGATTATCATATATTTCAGCTGCATGTTTGTCAAAATCCACATCAAAAAATAGAGTATGGTGCGCTACGTCTTTAATTTTTTTATTTAAACCAATATAAAATAACAGAGAAGATGGAGCAAAGATTTTTTTACTCCAATAATTTTCACTGTATACTCTTAATTGCTTATCCAAAAGTGTCTCTGTGTGATGATAGTCAGCACCACTCAATATCACATCTGCAGTATGTAATATTTTGTTAACTATTACTCCAGTAGCTTTATAATTGTTAACTGTAATTTTTTCTACAGAAGAATTTAAATGAAATTTTACACCTAAAGATTTGGCTAGTTTTACCATACCTTCAATAACTGAGTAAATACCACCTTCAGGATGCCATGTTCCAAGTCCATAGTCTGCAAAATTCATAAAGTTATAAAAGGCTGGTGTATCTTTAGGTTTGGCACCTAAAAATAATACTGGAAACTGAAGTAGCTGCCTTAATTTAGGATTTTTAAAATTTTTATTGACGTCATCTTTTATATTTCTTATAAATAAATTTAGTCTTTTGACTGTTTCAAAAGTAATTAATTCAAGGGGTGATTTTCCCGGCTTGTAAACAATTTTATTTATAGCTATATCATAATTTTCCTTAGCCTTTTCAATAAATTTTTTAAGTTTTTTACCACTTCCATTTTCCTCCTTTTCAAAAACACTTATAATTTTATCTAGATTTCCTTCAATTACTGTTTTGTCCTTTGTTCCAAAATAAACTTCATAGGCTGGGTCTAATTTTTTTAAATCGTAATATTCACTTGGACTTTTGTTGAAATCATTAAAAAATTTTTCAAAAATGTCTGGCATCCAATACCAGGAAGGTCCCATATCAAAGGTAAATCCATCTTTTTTAAATTGTCTAGCACGCCCCCCTAAACTTTCATTTTTCTCAAAAACCTCAACTTGGTAACCCTTCTTTGACAAGTAACAAGCAGAGGATAATGAAGAAAATCCGGATCCGATAATTATCACTTTTTCATTCATAATAACAAATGTGTATATTCAATTATTTATAGATTAAATAATTTTTATAATTATTTTTTATTTCTTTTACCAGACTTTATAATTTCCTCAACAAAAGAAGCGCTAATCACTCCTGTTGGAATTGCAACAATTCCTATACCAACTAAAGAAATAATTGATGCAAAAATTTTACCACCAACAGTTATTGGATAAACATCCCCGTAACCAACAGTTGCTAGTGAAACCGTTGCCCACCATATTGATTCTGATATACTCGAAAACTTTTCAGGTTGGGCACCATTTTCAAGATAGTAAATAGCAGATGCTGAAAACAAAATGGTTAGAATAGAGAGAAAAAGAGTAAATTTTAATTCACTTTTTACGGCTCCTAGTGCTTTAGCAAATAGCTTCAGCGATTCAGAGTCTCTACCCAACTTAAAAATCCTTGTTAATCTGAATAATCTTAATATTCTTAAAAACCTTCCATCGATTTTTGTGAACTGGTTTAAGAAGAAAGGTAATATTGAAATTAAGTCTATTATTCCAAATAGACTAGTTGCGTATGACACTACTCCTTTTAGCTTTGATTTTTTGTATGCATGAGAAATACGGTAGAGATATTCTATAGAAAAAATACAGATGGAAATAGCTTCAAAAATATAAAACTCATCACTATAAATCGATCTGACAGACACATGGGACTCAGCTATCATTGCAATTATATTTGCGATAATTAGAATATAGATGAATTGATCAATACGTTTATGATAATTCATTTATTTTTTTTTATGTCGATTATTATTCCAACCATTACTATGATTGATGTAATTATGACTAAAATGGCTACAAATTTAGGAGTCATTTAAAATAATTTTCAGCTAAATTAATTAAAACTAATAAGAAAAATATTATAAAGATTATTATATACAAAATATAAATAAATGAACGAAATTTGTATTTAAATAATCTTGCTTGATCAGATTTAAAATTGAAGTATTCTAAAAAAGATTCATTTACTACTTTAACTCTTTTTTCTTTTGGAAAAAACTGGTACTGGCCATTCAAACAAATGGCTTTTAGTAAAAAAAATTTTAAAGAGCATAATGGACTAGAGTTTATCAGAGTTATGGGAACTGGTGGAGGCTCAGGTTTTAGTTTAAGACCAGATTTTAGTACATACGCAATTTTATGTGTTTGGAAAAATAAAAATTCCTCCGAATTATTTTTTAAAAGCCATGAAATGTTTAACAGATATATTAGAAAATCAATTAGCGTAAGACATATAGAAATGAAAGCAATTAAAAGCCATGGATTTTGGGATAGATTGCAGCCATTTAAAAATCAAGAAATTAATGATGAAATCATTAATTTACCTATAGCTGTTATTACTCGTGCGACACTAAATTGGGGAATGTTAATTCAATTTTGGAAATCAGTACCAAGAATTAGTAAAGCTATTCAAAATGCAAAAGGTGTACTTTTTTTTAAGGGTATAGGAGAGTTGCCATTTATTCAACAAGCAACAATAAGTATTTGGAAAAGTAATGATTTCATTAATAAATTTGCATATCGTAATGAAGATCATAAAACAGTCATAAAAAAAACCAGGCAAAATAACTGGTATAAAGAAGATCTTTTCTCAAGGTTTAAAGTGATTTTAGATTCAACTAATAAATTTAAAAAATGAAGAAGGCAATAATTATTGGTTCTGGTATTGGTGGAATTGCTTTAAGTATTCGGCTATCAAAAATTGGCTATTCAGTAAAAGTTTTTGAATCAAATTTATATCCAGGCGGAAAAATTCATTCAATTGAAAAGAATGGTTTTAGATTTGACGCAGGACCCTCATTATTTACAATGCCGAACTATGTTGATGATTTATTTAAATTATGTGGTGAGAATCCAAGGGATTTTTTTAATTATAAAAGAAAAAAAATTGGATGTAAATATTTTTGGGAAGATGGAACAGAATTGGTTGCCTACGGCGAAAAAAATGAATTTATTAAAGAAGTCGAAGAAAAATTAGATGTCCCAAAAGAAGTCTTAATTAAATATTTTAATAGGGCAAAAATAAAGTATGATAATACTTCACCTTTATTTTTAAATAAGTCTTTGCATAAGGTTAATACTTTTTTTTCAAAAGAAACATTTAAAGCATTTTTATCTTTTAATAAATACGATATTTTTAAAAGTTTACATCAAATTAATGAAGAGCAACTCAAAGAACCTCATTTAATTCAATTATTTGATAGGTTTGCGACTTACGTGGGGTCAAATCCGTTTGAGGTCTCAGGGATGATGAGTTTAATTCAGCATTTAGAAAAACATTTTGGCACTTATATTCCTCTAAAAGGAATGGTAAGTATAACAGAATCATTAGTGAATTTAGCTAAAAGACAGGGAGTAGAATTCTTATTCGAAAGTAATGTTGATAGAATTGTAATTGAAAATAATACAGCTAAAGGAATTATGAGTAAGGGACACTTTTCTCCTTCAGATATAGTTATCAGTAATATGGATATTAATCCAACATATAATATTTTGATGCCTGAGATTTCCAAACCAAAAAAAATCGTTAATAATATACCATCAAGTTCAGCTCTAATTTTTTACTGGGGAATATCAAAACAACATCCAAATCTGGATCTACATAATATTTTCTTTTCTAATAACTATAAGCAGGAATTTGAAGAAATTTTTAAGAATTATAATATTTCTGATGATCCTACTGTGTATATTAATATAACTTCAAAAGATATTAAAAAAGATGCTCCAAAAAACTGTGAAAACTGGTTTGTGATGGTAAATGCTCCCTATGATAAAGGGCAAGATTGGGATTTAATAGTCAATAAAGTTCGTAAATCTGTAATAAAGAAAATATCTCGAAATCTAAAAGTGGATCTTTCTAAAGATATAATAACAGAAGAGATTCTAACACCATTAATAATTCAGAGCAAAACCAAATCACATCTAGGGGCTTTATATGGTCCGTCAAGTAATAAAAGATTATCTGCTTTTTTTAGACATTCAAACTTTTCAAGTGATGTAAAAAATTTATTTTTTTGTGGTGGTAGCGTTCATCCTGGTGGTGGAATTCCAATTTGTTTATTATCTGCTAAAATAACTGCTGAACTAATTAATAATATAGATAAATGACCAAATTCAGTAGTTTTTCGTTTTTATCAATTTCTATTATAATAGTTTGGATTTTTCATTTATCAGGAATTTTAGGCATTTTCTTTGGTGACAGCGAATGGTTTATATCTGCTACTCCTTTAAATTTAATTTTATCTCTTGTCTTATTATTATTAAACTCAAATGACTCAAATAAAATTGTAATGATTGCTTGTGTGGCTTTTATTATAGGAATGTTTGCAGAAATATTAGGCGTTAACTATGGATTAATTTTTGGTAATTATGTATATGGGCAAGCTCTTGGTCCAAAAATGTTCAATGTTCCAATTTTAATTGGCTATAACTGGGCAATGGTATTAATAATTACCGCAAGTATTGCTCAAAAGGTATCAAATAAATTTGGAGTTAGATTATTTGTTGGAATCATCTTAATGTTATTTCTCGATATTCTTATAGAGCCTGTAGCCCCTTTTTTAGATTTTTGGACTTTTAAATCAGGAAGTGCTCCAGTCCAAAACTACATTGGATGGGCAATTGTATCATTTCTATTACACTTTTTGTACCATAAATTTGAAATTAAAAGAAATAATCAGTTTTCAAGTCATCTATACCTTGCTCAAATTTCATTCTTTCTTTTAATTTTAATAAAATTCAAATTATGAATCAATTCAAATTCTTTTTGTTTTTATATATTTCAATAATTTATTGTTGTGAAACGAAACTCATAAAAAAAACTAATATAGAAATAATTGACTCCACTCAGAGTTATAGTTTTTCTAATCCAAAAAAATTGGTTAATCTTTCAATGGAATACAGAAAATCAAACAGTTTAGATTCNTGGTCTGAACTTAATAATTTTATAGATCGTTTCGAAAATTTAAATAATATGATTCCNGAGGGAAATTTAGTTTTTATTGAAGAATTAATAAATAAAACAGATCAGTTAATTAAGTCAGATTTCCCAGATAAACTTGATGTACCAGATATAAAGAGTAGAATAAAGGTTGTGAAATCTTTATTATTGAAATGTAGATATAATTCCAAAAATGAAAACTGGGAAGATTTAGANATATCATTAGAAGAACTATTTATAAGTTACAATTCATTAATTAATAGAATCACCTCAGTTGTTGACGAGAATGATATTTTTAGAGTTATTAATTAATGCTTTNTATGTGTTTATCAATAATTTTTTTCTTTTAAAATTATATTCAAATTCTTTAATCAACTTATCAGAGGATATTATTTTTCTTAATTTTTCACCAATAATAAATTTTGGAGGTAAAACTTTAAATTCTTTGGCTATTAGAGTATAGTAATCTTTCTTTAATGGGTGGAAGGGAGATACTGCATTATATGTATTATTTTCATTTGGGAACCTATCCAGTATTTTTAATATTATTCCAATCACATCATCAATGTGAATTAGATTTATAAATTGATCTCCTTTATTAAATTCTTTTCCACTTATTGAATTAATTGGATGAATGTTATTTCCAATTAGTCCTCCTAAACGAATATTTATAGTTTTAAATGGTCCATTATTTAATATTTTTTCAACGGAGAGTATTTTAATAGCAGATTCTGAGATGGNATTACATTTAGTTTTTTCATCTAATAATCTATTAGAGGATCCATATACACTTANACTACTTAGGTAAATAACATTTTTTATTGATTCTTTTTTTGTTATTTCAACAAGTTGTGTAATAAAATCATGAAAGCCCTTTGATTTCATTTTGTTTTTACCAAAAGGGACAGTTATTATTAATAAGTCTAGCGACCTATAAAAAGNGGATTCATTAAAATTTTTATTAATAACATACTGATAGGAATTAATTCCTGATTTNGANAATTTTAAAATTTTGTCNNAGGATCTGGNTGTTCCATTTACTTTATATCCATTATCAAGTAANGTTTTGGCCAAAGGAAAGCCAACTCTACCACAACCTAAAACACCTATTTTATTCATTTATTTTCTAAAATTAAATAAAATTAACTATCTTAAAATGAATTAATTATAAATAATGGCGATTAAAAGTTTTCAAGCTGCTNGAATGNGNCCGNTTAAGAAATCGGTCAAGAATATTCTTGTTNGTGANATTATGACAAAAAATTTAATTTTATTTNGACCAAAACAATCTATTCATGATGTNATGAAGTTNTTNATTAAGTATAAAATCTCNGGNGGNCCNGTNGTNAANAAANATGGAGATTTAATGGGAGTTATTTCAGAAGCAGATTGNATGAAAGAAATTTCAGAAAGCAGATATTTTAATATGCCAATACTTGACAAGTCAGTTTATCACTTTATGACTAAAGANGTTGAAACAATNGAAGCNAACACTTCNGTTTTTGATGCTGCATCAACNTTTTTTAGAACNAAAAGAAGGCGNTTTCCNGTTCTTGATAAAAAAAATTTAGTNGGTCAAGTTAGNAGGAAGGATATTGTGATTGCTGCNTTAAATCTTAAAAGTCAGACNTGGCATTGATTAATGAATTTTGANTCCAACNTNTACGTCTTGANTATCTGGNTCGATAAAAATTATTTNTCCNANTTTATTTCTGACNAGTAAAATNNGCCCTTCACTNNTATGACCTTTAATTTTTNTNGGTTTTATATTTACNAANACACAAANCTTTTTNCCAACAATTTTTTTTAAATCTTGATTTTTATTTAATTGACAAACAGCCNNTATTTTTTTATANCCAATATTTAANTGAAGTATAAAAAAACCNTTTTNTTNAGGTATTTTNTCAACTANTANTATTTCACCAATTTTNATGTCAAGNCTTTGAAATTGTTGAAAATTAGNATTAGNTTTTTTTTCAGNAATATNAATTNTTTTAATCNGATTGATTTTTTTGAAGNTTATCTANTTGTTTTTTAATCTCGCTGTCNTCTATTTTTGAAAATAGAAGCTCTTGCTTGTTNATGACATGNCCCTCATTAAANATNGATTNATTNTCGATTCCTTTCCAATNTAAAATTTCAATTTTCAATAGTTTTTGAAGTTTTTTTGATGTNTNTGGTAAAAAAGGTTCACTTAAATANGNCAAAANACCNGTTATTTGTATACTNGTATTTAAAATAGTAGCAACNCTTTNNGGNGATGTTTTNANTAATTTCCAGGGTTCTTGATCTGCAAGATANTTATTNCCAATTCTAGCTATNTTCATNAACTCTTTTANACCTTCNCTAAANCGAAATTTTTCAATTGAACTTTTAATCTTTAATGGAATAGTTTTGATTTCGGCTAATACTTTTATGTCATCCTCTGTTAAATTTTCTGATTTTGGTATAACACCACCATAATATTTATTTATTAAAACAACAACTCTATTTATAAAGTTTCCATAAATTGCTACNAGCTCATTATTATTTCTNGANTGAAAATCTTTCCAAGTAAAGTCGTTATCTTTTAANTCTGGNGAATTTGCAGTNAAAACATATCTTAGAACATCTTGTTGCTCAGGAAATTCTTCCAAGTATTCATGTAGCCAAACAGCCCAATTTTTTGAAGTTGATATTTTTTTACCCTCTAAATTTAAAAATTCGTTTGCAGGAACATTTTTAGGTAGAATATAATTTTCTGAGGCTTTTAATATTGCTGGNAATATTATACAATGAAAGACAATATTATCTTTTCCAATAAAATGAATTAATTCAGTTTCTTCNTNTTTCCAATANGNCTNCCAATCTTTATTATTCTTTTTTGCCCATTCTTTTGTNGANGANATATAACCTATTGGNGCATCAAACCANACGTACAANACTTTATTNTCATTTTTTTCAACTGGAACAGGAANACCCCAATCAAGATCTCGAGTTACAGCTCTTGGTTGAAGACCATTNTCAATCCANGATTTTACTTGTCCATAAACATTTGGTTTCCAATCATTTTTATGACCNTCAATAATCCACTCANTNATAAATTTTTCATAATTATTAAGNGGTAGATACCAATGTTTAGTCATTTTTAGTATCGGTTTGGAACCAGATAATTTGGACCTNGGATTTNNAAGATCANGAGAGNTCAAACTGCTNCCACAACTCTCACANTGATCTCCATAAGCCTCTTCNTTTTNACATATTGGACATGTNCCTACTATAAATCNATCAGCTAAAAATTCTTTAGCTTCATCATCATAAAGTTGTTNGGATTCNTTTTCAATAAAAATATTTTTATTATNTANATCTTTAAAAATTTCTTGAGCAGTATCGTGGTGAATTTTATAGGAAGTTCTNGAGTANTTNTCAAATGATATATTAAATTTTTCNAAAGAATNTCGGATAATTTTATCATATCTATCAATTATCTCTTTTGGGGNTTTTNNTTCTTGTTTNGCNTTTATTTTTATTGCTACNCCATGNTCATCACTTCCACAAATNAATGCTACATCATTTCCAGTNTTTCNCTGATATCTNGCATAAATATCTGCTGGAACGTAAACTCCTGCNAAATGNCCAATGTGAAGTGGACCATTTGTNTAGGGNAGNGCNGCAGTTATGGTATACCTTTTTGGTTTANACATNCATTTGTTTTTTCAAAAATACAATGAATAGCTATANTATTTGTNAGTTTATTAATATTAAATTTTTGTTGATTATTTANANTAAATGTTNATTTTATAACAACNTTTGTTANATTTGATTATAATTTAATNNATAAATGAAAACTATNGCATCAGAGGTAACTAATTATATTAAAAAAAAACCTTTTTTATCCACNGCCTTATCTCAAGGAATAATTAATTTGACATCANTAGCTCGNGAGATTCAGCCNCAAATTGAAAATGCTTTAAAAAAACAGGCAAAAAGTGGAGCAATTGTTATGGCTCTAAAAAGAATTTCGGAAAACCATGAGTTTTTATCTACACATAAAATAATAAGAGTTTTAAAAAATATGGGGGATATTACAGTACGTTCTTCTTTAGTTGATTATTGTTATAAAATTTCGGATACTTTGCTACCTGCGCAAGCTAAATTTTTAAATCAAATTGATTTAACTGAAAATATCTTTTATACAACATCTAGAGGAGTNGGAGAATCAAATATTATAGTAAGTCAAAAATTATCTCCTATNATAGAATCTGTTTTCAAAGAAGAATTTTGTATTGAAANAACCAATGATTTATCTGCAATTTCAATNAAGCTTCCAACCGAAAATGTTATAATACCTGGAATTTATTATTTTATTTTTCAGCGACTATCATGGGAGGGTGTAAATATTAATGAGGTNATTTCAACATCAAATGAATTTACTATTTTGATGAATGAGGAATCAGTTAACATNGCTTTCCAAGTAATTAANGATTTGAAGAATCTTTAATTAAATCTTCAAGAATATTCAAAAGGGTATCTACTCTGTCAATTTTTTCAATTGTTAAAGCTAGTTTCATACCATTTTTAGTTTTTTTCTTAGATATTACAGCTATTGAACTATAATTTTGAATATTATTTAAAAAATTAATAAAGGGAGAATTTTTAAAAACATCACTTTCCTCGTTCTCAACAAAATATCCAATGCACTTTCCTTGTTTTATTATAAATCTTTTAATTCCAATTTTACTACCTATTCTTTTAATTTCAACACTTTTAAGTAGTTCTTCNGCCTCNTCGGGTAATGGGCCAAAACGATCGATTANCTTTTTTTCGAATTCAAGTAATCCTTTGCTAGTATTTATTTTACTTAACTCATTNTANAATGAAAGTCTTTCGCTTATTATATTGATATAATTATCAGGAAAAAGAATTTCTAAGTCTGTATCTATTTGTACATCTTTAAATTTTGACCTTGATTTTTCATTTTTATATAATTCTTTAAATTCATTCTCTTTTAGTTCATCAACAGCTTCATTTAAAATTTTATGATATGTTTCAAAACCAATTTCATTAATGAAACCACTTTGTTCTGCCCCGAGAAGATCACCTGCACCCCTAATTTCTAAATCTTTCATAGCAATTTGAATTCCAGAACCCAGTTCAGAATAATTTTGAATAGCATTAATTCGTTTTTGAGCTTCATTAGAAATATGATTTATTGGAGGTGTTATGAAGTAGCAAAAGGCCTTTTTATTACTTCTTCCTACTCTTCCTCTCATTTGGTGAAGATCACTTAAACCAAAATTATTTGCATTATTAATAAATATTGTATTTGCATTGGGAACATCTAGACCATTTTCAATTATTGTAGTTGCAACTAAAATATCAAATTCTCCCTCCATAAATCCAATTAGNTTTTTTTCTAATTTCTTTCCATCCATTTGTCCATGCCCAATCGATATTTTTGCATCTGGAACTAATCTTTGAAGCATTCCTGCAACTTCATTAATATTCTCAACTCTATTATGAACGAAAAAAACTTGTCCCCCCCTGTGAAGTTCATAAATTATTGCATCTCTAATAATAGTCTCACTAAATCTTATTATTTCGGTTTCAATTGGGAATCTATTAGGAGGCGGTGTTGCTATNATCGATAAATCTCTTGCTGACATTAAACTAAATTGAAGTGTTCTAGGTATTGGTGTTGCGGTCAGACTGAGCACATCTATATTATTTTTTATTGANCTTATACTTTCCTTAACTGAAACNCCAAATTTTTGTTCTTCATCAACAATTAATAAACCTAGATCATTAAAAATAATAGACTTGTTGGTTAGCTGATGAGTTCCAATAATTATATCTATTTTTCCATTTGATATATCCTCATAGATTTGTTTTTTTTCTTTTGTTGATCTAAAACGGTTTATATAATCTACTCTCAGAGGAAATTCTTTTAATCGACTGGTAAATGTTTTAAAGTGTTGAAATGATAAGATTGTAGTTGGAACCAGAATTGCAACTTGTTTGGAATTATCAACAGCTTTAAAAGCTGCTCTTATTGCAACTTCTGTTTTACCAAACCCAACATCTCCACAAACTAATCTATCCATAGTTCTTTCACTTTCCATATCTATTTTTATTTCCTTGGTTGCTTTAGTTTGATCTGGTGTGTCTTCGAACAGGAATGAAGCCTCCAGTTCCCATTGTAAATAACTATCAGGTGCAAAAGCATATCCTATTTTCTTCTTTCTTTCTGCATAAAGTTTTATTAAATCAAAGGCAAGAGATTTTAATTTACTTTTTGTTTTTTGCTTTAATATTTTCCATGATTTAGATCCAAGTTTATATATTCTTGGTTTATGTCCATCTTTGCCATTAAATTTTGATATTTTATGTAATGAATGTATACTTATATATAAAACATCTCCTTCTCCATAAACAACTTTCACGGCTTCTTGTTTAGATTTCTCAACCTGGATAGTTTGTAATCCACCAAATTTTCCAATTCCATGATCAATATGAGTTACATAATCACCAACCTGCATATTTGTTAACTCCCTTAGGTTAATTGAATCACGTTTTATTTTATCTGACTTTAATTTATACTTATGATACCTTCCAAATATTTCGTGATCAGTAAAACAGGCAATTTTAGATTCCACATCTTCAAATCCAGAATGAATTGGACATTCTGAAATTTTATAATGGACGACTTCATCCATTTCTTGGAAAATATCATTTAGTCTTTTGACTTGTTTGGAGTTGGTACATAAAATGTAGTTTACAATTCCATTTTTATGGTTTTTATTAAAATGCTCAACAAGAAAATCAAAATTTTTATTGAAGGTAGGTTGAGGTTTCTGGTTAAATCTAGTTATGGTGTCAGGCTTTAAAAAATCACTCCTATTTAATATAAGATGACAATTATTTTTAAAGCTATTTATCCACTCAACTGAATTCAAGAAAAGCCTTTCAGGAGGGTTTTGAACTGTTGAGTTTAATTCTCCAAAGCTCTCCTCACTTTTTTTATATAAGATATCTAAGGTATTTGCTATTTTGTCAACATTTAATGTAATTAAAACACTATCAATCGGAAGTAAATCAATTAAGCTCTGTCTCTCTTCATTAATTAAAATAGAAGAGGTATTAGGTATTAGATCAATTATATCAATATTTGAGATAGAAAGTTGACTTTTTACGTCAAATGTTCTGAGACTATTAATTGTATCTGAAAAAAACTCAATTCTGTAAGGGTGCTGATTTGAATATGAATAGACATCAATTATTCCTCCTCTTACAGAAAAATCTCCAGGAGAACTAACAAAGTCAACTTTTTCAAACCCATATTCAAAGAGGCTCTCATTGATAAAATCTAATGAAATATTCATTCCTTTTTTTAGAGTTAGTGTATTTTTTTTTAAGGTTTTTTTTGATATTATTTTTTCAAATAAGGCTTCGGGATATGTAACAATTATTTTTTGTTTTTTATCAGATATTTGTTTTAAAACAGATGATCTTTGAAGAACATTAGAATTATCAATATTATTTTGAGAGTACGCTTTTCTTTTACTAGATGGAAAAAATAATATATTTTCTTCACCACTAAGGTGCTCCAAGTCATTAAGAAAATAGGCTGCTTGTTCAGCATCATTTAGTGTAAACAAAAAATTTTTTTTTGATGTCCTAAATTGATTTGCAATTCTTAAACTTATTCCTGAGCCAAATAATCCTTTAATTAAATGAGTTTCACTAGTATTTAGCTTTTCAGCTAATTTAATTCGACTTTGATCTTCTATATTTAGTTTAAACAAGATTTAAGTAATTATTCTTCAAAGATAGTCTGTTATTATTTTTTTTAAGGAATTATCTAGTAACAGTTTTTTTAGAAATAGTTAATAATTGATAATAACTAAGTTTAAATTATGAGTGATAATAAATTATTTTTAAAACAAAATAAAAAATAATTTGTACTTAATATTTGATACCGAAACTACTGGTTTACCCAAAAGATGGGATGCTCCTATAGCAGATAGTGATAACTGGCCTAGATGTGTTCAAATAGCATGGCAATTTCATAATATAGACGGAAGTTGTAAATCACACGAAGATTATTTGATTAAACCTGAAGATTTTGATATTCCATTTGATTCAGAAAATATTCATGGAATATCAACAGAGCTTGCAAAAAAGGATGGAGAGATAATTGAAATAGTTCTAAATAAGTTTTTATCTATTTTAAGAAAAACAAAATTTATTTGTGGTCACAATGTAAGCTTTGATATAAATATAATTGGTGCAGAATTTTTAAGGTTGGGTCTTGAAAATCCATTTGATGATATTCCAGTTATCGATACATGTACAGAGCAAACGGCGAGTTTATGTAAGATTCCAGGTGGAAGAGGAGGTAAATTTAAGTTTCCAACTCTAGTTGAGCTAAATAAGTTTTTATTTAGTGAAAATTTTGATGAGGCACATAATGCAACTGCTGATGTAGAGGCTACGGCTAGATGTTTTTTTGAGCTTTTAAGAACTAAATCTATAATTCCAAAAGTATTTAATAATGAAAGTTTATTTTTTGAAAAAATAAAAGAGAGCTTTAAAACTCAAGTTAAACCAATTGGTTTAATTCATGTTAATTTAAAAGGTGCCTCAAAAAAACTAAATAAAGATGAATTTTCTGAAAATAAAGTGGTTATCCAAGGTCATATAAAAAATGATTCAAATGACTCATCTTTTATTCATTTACATGTTTATTCACAGTTTTCAGTTCTTCAATCAACTTCCCAAATTCCATCTTTAGTAAACCAGGCTCATAAATTTAAGATGCAAGCAATTTCAATAACTGACAAAGGAAATTTGATGGGCGCATTTCACTTTATAAAATCCATTAAAAATCATAATGAAAATTTAGAGGATAAATCAAGGGAAATTAAGCCTATAATAGGTTGTGAATTTAATGTTTGTGAGGATAGTAAAGACAAATCAAGACGAGATGATGGCTTTCAAATAGTTTTTCTTGCTAAAAATAAAAGAGGATATCATAACTTATCAAAGATGAGTTCACTCGCTTATACCTCAGGATTTTATTATGTTCCTAGAATTGATAAAAAAATTGTCCAAAACTATAAAGATGATTTAATTGTTTTAAGTGGAAATTTATATGGAGAGATATCTTCAAAGATTTTAAATGTTGGAGAAAGACAAGCAGAAGAATCTCTTCTTTGGTGGAAAAATGAATTTGAAGATGACTTCTATTTAGAGGTAATGCGTCATCAGCAAGAAAATGAAAGTAGAGTAAATAAAACTTTATTAGCTTTTTCTAAAAAACATAACATATCCATTGTTGCAACAAACAACAGCTATTACACTAATAAAGAAGATGCAAATGCGCATGATATTCTGTTGTGTCTAAAAGATGGTGAAAAACAAACCACACCTATTGGAAGGGGAAGAGGATTTAGATATGGTCTTCCTAATCAAGAATATTATTTTAAATCTCAAGAGGAGATGAAAGAACTTTTTTTAGACCTTCCAGAGGCAATTTCAAATTGCTCAAAAATATATGACAAAATAACTCCCTTTGATCTTCATAACGAAGTTTTACTACCAAAATTTGAAATCCCTAAGGAATTTAAATCAGAAAGTGAAAGTAATATTGAAGGTGAGAACAGATATTTAAAACACTTAACTTTTATTGGAGCAAAAAAAAGATATTCTAAAATTTCAGAGGAAATACAAGAAAGATTAAACTTTGAACTAGAAGTTATATCAAAAACTGGATACCCTGGTTATTTTTTAATTGTCCAAGACTTTATTTCAGCTGCAAGACAAATGGGAGTTTCAGTTGGACCAGGAAGAGGATCTGCTGCAGGATCAGCAGTAGCATTCTGTCTTGGAATAACTAATCTAGATCCGATAAAATATAATTTACTTTTTGAGAGGTTTCTAAATCCTGATAGGGTTAGTCTTCCAGATATAGATATCGATTTTGATGATGAGGGAAGATCAAAAGTAATTGATTACGTAATTGAAAAATATGGATCAAATCAAGTAGCTCAAATTATTACATACGGAAAAATGGCAGCCAAATCCTCAATTAGGGACACTGCAAGAGTTCTTGATCTTCCTCTATCTGATGCAGATAGAATAGCAAAATTGGTCCCAAATATAAAGCTTGATGAAGTTTTTAAAGGATCTGACAATTATCTTAAGGAAAAAGTGAGGGGAGGTGACGAATTTTTAAAGGTAAAGGAACTTCAATCTTTATCTAAAGGGGATGATTTAGCAGCACAAACTTTAAAACAAGCTCACATTCTTGAGGGTTCTTTGAGAAATACAGGAATTCATGCATGTGGAGTTATAATAACACCTGATGATATTACTCAGTTTGTTCCAATTGCAACTGCTAAAGATTCAGATCTGGTTGTTACTCAATTTGACAACTCAGTTGTTGAGGATGCGGGATTATTGAAAATGGATTTCCTAGGATTAAAAACCTTAACTCTTATAAAAGATACAGTAAAACTAGTCAAGTATAAGCATAATATTGATTTGAATCCAGATGAATTTCCACTTGATGATGAAAAAACTTATGCTCTTTTTCAAAGAGGGGATACCGTTGGGATCTTTCAATATGAATCTTCGGGAATGAAAAAATATTTAAGAGATTTAAAGCCTACTGTCTTTGCAGATTTAATTGCGATGAATGCATTATACAGGCCTGGACCACTCGAATATATTCCTAGTTTTGTTAATAGAAAAAATGGTACTGAGCAAATAACATTTGATCTTCCTGAAATGGAGGAGGACTTAAAAGAAACCTATGGTATAACTGTATACCAAGAACAGGTTATGCTTCTTTCTCAAAAGCTGGGTGGTTTTACTAAGGGTGAAGCAGATCTTTTAAGAAAAGCAATGGGAAAAAAGATTTCCTCCATATTAGATAAATTAAAACCAAAATTTATAGAGGGAGGTAGAGCAAGAGGACATTCTGAATCTATACTAGAAAAAATTTGGAAAGATTGGGAGGCATTTGCTTCATATGCATTTAACAAATCTCATTCAACATGTTATGCATGGATAGGTTTTCAGACAGCATATTTGAAAGCTCATTACCCAGCTGAATATATGGCAGCAGTATTATCAAATAACATGAATGATATTAAGCAAGTATCTTTTTTTATGGAAGAATGCAAGCATATGGGACTTCAGGTCTTGGGGCCTGATGTTAATGAGTCCTTTTATAAATTTACAGTTAATGACAATCAGGCCATTAGATTTGGAATAGGTGCAATAAAAGGGGTTGGAAAAGCAGCTGTAGAAACAATTATTCAAAATCGTAAAGATGGACAATACATGTCAATATTTGATATGGCTAAGAGAATAGATCTTAGAGCTGCAAACAAAAAAACTTTTGAAAATTTGGCATTAGCAGGAGGATTTGATAGCTTTTCAGCACACAGGGGTCAATATTTTAATCCAGATGGAGATGGAATAATGTTTTTTGAAAAGGCCATGAAATTTGGTGCAAAGTATCAAGAAAATATCAACTCACTACAAATTAATTTATTTGAAAATGAAAATGATGTTTCATACAAGGAGCCTGAAATTCCTGAATGTGATGAATGGGAAAAATTGGAGCTACTTAAAAAAGAAAAAGAGGTTGTAGGTATATATATTTCAGCTCATCCTCTTGATGACCATTTCAGAGCGTTAGAGCTATTTGCATCAGCTCCACTTAGTGCTTTAAATGATTTAGATCCATTAATAAATAAGGATTTTTATTTTACTGGTATAATTAATGATTTTGAAAAGCTGACATCTAAAAACGGAAATGGATGGGCAAAGTTTATTTTAGAAGATTTATATGATCAACATGAATTTAGAATATTTGGAGAAGAATTTTTAAGATTTTCTCATTTTATCAATTATAATCAATTGGTAAGGTTTAAAGTTTCGATTAGAGAAGGATGGAAAAATCGGGAAACTGGAAAAATTGGTCCTCCAAGAATTAAATTTTTAAATTTTGAGCTTTTAAGCGATACAATTAAAAATAATTCTAAAAAACTTATAATTAAATCAGATTTAAAATCCGTTGATGAAGACTCAATTAATAAAGTAAAAAGTATTTTAAACCGATATAAAGGTGATAAGCCAGTTGGATTTGATGTATATTACCCGGAGGAGGAAATCAAAATTAGTTTGAAAAGTAGAAAGCAGAAAGTGGATGTTTGTAACGAACTTTTAGATGAATTAGATTCAATTTCAGTAAAATATCATATTAAATGATTTGAATTTATTAATTGAAATTAAATTGAAAAATTATTGATGATTTTAGAATTTATTTTGATTATTTTTGCCTCAAAATTATAATTATGGCAATTGAGATTACAGATTCGACTTTTGATGAAATAGTTTTAAAATCAAATAAACCAGTAATGGTTGATTTTTGGGCTGAGTGGTGTGGACCATGCAGAATGGTTGGCCCAATTATGGAGGAACTTAGTACTGATTTTGAGGGAAAGGCTGTGGTTGGTAAATTAGATGTTGATTCAAATCAAGAGTTTGCAGCAAAATTTGGCGTGAGAAATATCCCAACTGTATTGGTCTTTAAAAATGGAGAGATTGTAGGAAGGCAGGTTGGTGTTGCCCCAAAATCCAAATACACTGAAGCTATAAATTCAGTATTATAGTTTTACCAATTTATATTTGAATTTGGGTAAACCAAAAACGAATGTATATTTGCAAATGCTAATCAAGGTCTGGTAGTTCAGCTGGTTAGAATACCTGCCTGTCACGCAGGGGGTCGCGGGTTCGAGTCCCGTCCAGACCGCAACCACTTCGAAATTTATA
>PAHL01000003.1 GCA_002711185.1 Flavobacteriaceae bacterium | reverse complement strand
TAGGTTAGAGGGTCATTTTCAGGGTCTGTTCCAGCTAAAGTAATTTCTTTTGCAACATTTTCAGTTGTAGATACTGATGGTTGCCCTGTTGCTGAAGGAGAGGAGTTTTTAAGATTAAAGACTCTCGCATGACCAGAATTTGTACCATTTCCATCATTTTTCCATCCACCAACAATAAGCGTTGTTGCGTCATTTGAAATTGAAACTGAGGAACCAAACTCATCTTCAGCAGCTTCTCCATCAAAATCTACAGCTATTTGTGACCATGAATTATTTAAATATTGATAAACTCTTGCATGACCTGAATCTGAACCGTTTGCACCATCATTTTTAAGAGCACCAACAGCCAAAAACTTTCCACTATCAGAGAGGGAAACAGAAATTCCAAAATTATCTCCAGCCGCTTCGCCATCAATATCATTACCTAACTGAGTCCAACTATTGTTTGCAAACTGATAAACTCTAACAGAACCGGAATTTGATCCATTTCCATCGTTTAAATCTGCTCCAACAGCAAGTATGTTACCATCTTTTGAAAGAGATATAGTACCTCCAAAAGTATCAGCAGCTGCTTCGCCAAATATAATTGACCCATGATCGACCCATCCTAAAGATGTATATTTTTTCACATATACAGCACCAATATTAGTATTACCAGAATTATCAACATAATCTGCTCCGATTGCAATAATTTTTCCATCCCCTGATATTGATAGAGCATATCCAAAATAATCATCATTGGCTAATCCATCAATATTTCCTCCTAATTGAGTCCAAGAAGTGTTGTTGTTAATTAATTGATAAACCTTTACCCTACCACGATCAGTTCCATCTCCATCATAACTGTCAGAAGATATTACAATAGTTTTTCCATCAGAGGAAAGCTCCAAGCTAGCTCCAAAAGCATCATCATTTCCATCACCACCTAAAATATCAGACCCAAGTTGTGACCACGAATTGTTAAGGTATTTATAAACTCTAACTTTTCCTTGGTTGGATCCACTATCATCGTTCCAAGGTGAACCAACAGCTAATGTTAAACCATCATCAGACAAAGAAATACTTTTTTGAGCTCCTGTCCTATCTAAAGCAGCCTCACCATCAATATCGGAACCTAACTGAGTCCATGAACCATTACTGTTTTGAAACACTCTAACATGTCCTGCATTATTTGCAACAGCATCATTACGGGATCCTGAGACAGCTATTATATTACCATTTCCTGAAACTACTACACCACCGTGAGGCTGACCAGAAAAATCACTTGCAGCTTCACCATCAATATCAGAACCAATTTGAATTGATTTATTTGTGTAAGATGCAAATACATCCAAATTAACTGTTTTTGCACTTGAGGTTGTATTTCCATCTGAAACATTGTATGTGAATGAATCAGAACCTTCGTATCCAGATGCTGGAGTGTAAGTCACAATAGTTCCACTTAAACTAACAGATCCATTTGAAGGGTTTGAAACTATAGTATAAGTAAGATTATCATAGTCAGAATCAGATGAAACTAAATTGATTGTTGTTGCAGTGTTTTTAATCGTACTTGAATAAATATCAACAGGATTAGGAGCACTTTCACTTATCAGTGAGTAGGTTTTTACATGACCTGCATTATTACCACCATCATCATTTCCTGGTGCTGCAATTGCAAGTTTAGTTCCATCAGACGATAACTCAGTTACATAAAACTTATCTTGTTCTTGTTCACCATCTAAGTCTACTCCAACTTGAGACCAATTGTTATTTGTATACCTGTATACTCTAACATGACCTGCAGAGGTTCCATTTCCATCGTTAAAAGGAGCTCCAATCGCAATAACTTTTCCATTTGAAGATAAAGAAATACCATATGAGTTTGATGAATAATCATTTAAAGCTTCTCCATCAATATCATCTCCCAGTTTGGACCAACTGCTATTTGAATATTCAAAAACCATAACATTACCGGCATTTGAAGCACTACCATCATTTCTTCTTCCACCAGAAGCAACGACTTTTCCATCAGCAGACAAAGAAACGTCATGGCCAAAATGATCATCAACAGCTTCTCCATCAATATCATCTCCAATTTTTGACCAGCCAGATGCTTTTGAGTATTCAAAAACTCTTACATGACCAGATTTAGCTCCGTTTCCATTATCCCATGTTGCACCAACTGCAAGATTTAAGCCATTTGCAGATAAATCAATGGAAAGACCAAATCTATCTGCTACATTCTCTCCCTCAATATCAGAGCCTATTTGAGACCAAGCACTATTAGAATATTGGAAAACTTTTACATGACCACGATCTGAACTATTATACCATCCAGATGCTGCTAAAATTGTACCGTCAGAGGACAGCGCAGTATCATAGCCAAAGCCATCGCCTGCATCATCACCATCAATATCTGTTCCTAACTGAGACCAGCTATTATTAGAGAACTTATAAACTCTAACATGCCCTCTTTGTGTATCACTTCCATCCTCGGCATCATTTCCAGGGGCACCAATAGAAACAACTGTTCCATCTGCAGAAAGAGATATGTTAAAAGCCAAATCCCATTTGTTTTCACCCTCAATATCATTTCCAATTTGAACCCATTTTCCAAGACTTAATTGATAAACTCTGACATAACCTCTATTATCATCATAAGTCTTTGCTCCTACAGCCATGATTGTTGCATCTTCATTAAATGCAGGAAGCATTAATTGAGATCCTACTGCTTTCCCATAAATTTTTGCAACATTATTATTTGCTTGAGCCAAATAACCATTGAAGACCTTTATTGAAACTGTTTTAGTAGATGATGATTGATTTCCATTACTATCAGTTGACCTAAATGTAAATGAATCTGTTCCTAAAAAATCATTATTAGGAGTGTATGTGACTTTATTTCCTGAAATCGTACCCAATGTTCCTTTACTAGGATTTGAAACTATTGAGTATGACAAAGAATTAAAGTCTGGATCGGTTGAAACTAGTGTAATTTCAGTAGATGTATTAATTGTAGTTGATGCAGAAACATTAGAAGACACAGGTGCTTCATCTACATCAGTGACAGTAATAGTAAATTGTTTTTCGAAATTACTGCTGCCATCATTGGTTCTTATTCTTATTGAATAAGAGTTTTTAGATTCAAAGTTTAAAGTTGTGGATGACTTGGTTTTAAGATTTGTGCCGCTTACTTCAAAAAAATCATTATCTGTTGATCCAGTGCCTGAAACCAAAGAATAAGTATGATTACTACTATCAGAGTCTGTTGTTGATAGATTACCAACCTGAGTGCCTCCAGTTGAATTTTCTTGAACTGATGATGATGATATAGAAATATTAGTTGGACTAACATTATATGTCCAATTAAATTGATTAGCAGCTGTGTTATTATTTCCTGCAGCATCTGTAAATGTACCTGCTCCAACATCAATTGTTGTAGCACCGTCTGAACTAGGTGTAAAAGTAGCAGTATAAACTGTTGAACTTGTTGATGCAAAATTACTAATGGTTCCTCCACTGACTGTAATATCCCCAACAGCAAAATTTGTTGTAGCCTCACTTGATGTAAAAGTTAATGTAAGTGAGCTATCATTACTAGTGCCACCATCACTTACCTGAGAAGCAGTTATTGCCATGGTTGGAGATGTGTTGTCAGAAGAAGCATTTGAATTATTACTATCCCTTTCAAAAGCACCCATATCAAGTTGATTTCCTGATGATGATATTAGATGATAACTTTTATCATAATAAGGATTTTCAGCAGAATCGCTTAAACCTTGATTTAATGCAGGGCTTGAAGCTTTTAATGTAAAATCTCTGTTATTTCCAGAAATATTTGTAAACTCAGGGTCATCATTTTCAATCCAGCCAGTGGCAGTAGTATTATTATTAGAATTATTAATTTTTCCATTTTTAGTACTTCCTTGAGGACCAGCTAAATTGTTTTTCCATTCTAGGTTTGTAAGGCTTATATCTTGACCATTGATTTGTTTGATAAATAATGTATATGCTGCATCAGAATTTTCTCTAGGCCAAACTATATTATTATGAATTTTAACATTACTTGATGTATGAACAACTAAACCTGAAGCATCTTGTCTTCCTACTACTAAGTCGTTTTTCCATGCGATTGGATTATTACTACTATCTACATATTGTTGCCAACCTCCTTCACTTGATCCTACAGTTGGAACCTCTCCATTGCCATAAATGGTATTATTAGTAGCAGTAGTCCAACTAGTTTTATGAACAACTAACCCATTCATACCATTTCCATATGAAACATTATTTGAAAAGTAAAACTTTCCTATGTATTGTCCGTTTGGATTTTCATCATAAGCACCTGATCCTAAATCATTATTTCTTGTAATATAAACACCCGAGCCATCAATAATCTTATTTTGAGCGCCACATCCATATCTAGTATCAGTTTTACCACCATTACAATTTACAGAAGTTGTATAGCTTGGATTGAAATAAGGTATTTTGTTAATATTATCATAAACAAGATTCCTTTCAATTCTCATTTTAACAATATTTTGATTGTCAATATGCTTTGATTGAGCAATAACAATTCCACTTGGTGCATTAAATGTCCACCAAGTAGTCTTATAAACCTCATTATCATGCAGCCTTAAATAATCACCATTATCAACTCTAATTCCAGAACTAGTAGTATTATGAACTTTATTAGAATGAATATTAATATAATTTCCTACAGCTATATTTATTCCAGCACCATGAAAAATATGTCTTCTAGCTGCACCATTATGTGTTCCGGCACTTGGGTTTGGGTTAGCAGGATCTGTATAAATAGCATCAACTACAGATTGTTTATAAGCTTTAGCTTGTGCGTAAGTAATGTTTTGATTTGGACCTTCAATTTCAAATCCAGCAATTTCCAAATGGGTAACTGGTTTTGGGCTATTTCCCCCATTCCATTTTCCAGCAATAAAACCTCCAGTACCATCCATTTTAATTAATGGTATATGGTGAGTACCATCATTTTCAATAAAATTTCTTATTACTACTGGTCGGTTAATTGTTCCATTATCATTGTCAAGAAATGAGTTAGTATTTAAGGGCACCACTGCTCCATTTGAATCATTTGTATTGTTATACAAACCATCCCAATTACTATTCTTATAACCATTATTATTATTTTTCACCAAAATAATATCCCCAGCAGCATAGTTATTATTTGTGATAGCGTTTTTAATATTAGTATAGTCCCCACCAGAGGGAGCAACAATCCATGTGTTCCATGAGTCTTGAGAAAGTACAATTTGATCTAACCAGTATGTCCCTTTATTTTTAAAATTAATTTTTAATTTACCAGTATTAGTTGCTCCAGAAGCAGTTATGTTGAATCTAATATAATGCCATCCTTTATATCTTATAGTGTGAGTATAGCTTCCAAGTGAGCTATTATTGTTGCTTCCATCAATTAATGAAAAATCAATCTGATCATTTAGATCTCCTCTAATATATAATGAAACATTCCATTGATCACTATTAAATACCACATCACCACATGAAGATCTAGTATATATCTTTGCATGATTATCATTATTACTTGGCACAACCACTTTAAGAGATCCTCCAGTTGTAGATTCGCGATAATAAAAATCTTTAGTTTCAATGGAATAAGTAGCAAACTGATCAATATTCCAAGAGTTAGTGTCAACTGATGCTACATCAAAATAACCTTTCTTATTAGCTGTATTTAGACACTGAGAATAAGAATAGGAACAAAAAATTATTAATAAAAAATACTTTAATTTTTTAAAAAACATTTAATGATTTTAAACCAAATTATAATGTAATGAATTTTTAACTTATTCAGAAAGGAGTATGGCATTATTTATAAACACATAACTATTTAATATACTATTCTTTAATTATCTTAAAGGTTTGTCTAACAGTTTTACTTTCTAAAATAACGATGTATGTCCCTGTTATTTGATTGGATAAATCGATGTTTGTTTTTCTAGAGATATCTGCTATGTCTTGGTATCTAGTATAAATAAGATCTCCCTTCTCACTAAATACACTAACCTTAACTCTTGTATCCTCACCTCCTACATGTACGTTTACATCATCCTCAGTCGGGTTTGGATAATAATGAATCTCCTCCGATATAAACACCTCTTTCTCTACAAAACCTTGACACTCTAAATCCGTATCAACTCTTATAATACTTAGTCCTGTAGATAGATTAGCTTCAAACGTATTGCCAGTAACTCTTTGTTTTACTCCATTTATCGTAACGTTGTATATGTTAGATCCGCCCATGGTTATGCTTGTCTTCTTGTTGTCATTGTCAACATCTATGTATGCTGTAAGTGCTGGCGGCTCCCCTACTTCAACTTCAAAACACTGCCCATAGTTAGCCTGACCATCCACAGTAAAGCAAACCTCGTAAGTACCTTTAGCTAAACCTGTTACTGAACCTGTTTTGTTTGTTCCTGTTATTGTTACATTGTCCTTGCCCGTAATTGTTACCGTATAATCAAAAGAAGCATCTTCTACACTTAAATCAATCACACCATCACTATTGCCAATACAAGTAGCGCTAGCAACCTCAACCTTATAGTTGTTCACAGGAAGCTCGAAAATCTTACAACCAGTAGCATCTACTTTAGTACCAGGTGGAGTGTCTGGACATTGGTCCTGAGAATCATAAACACCATCGCCATCGGAATCTATTTTTAAAAGAATATCATCATCATAAACAATAAGTTCAATTTCTTCACTGAATGCCGAACCAATAAAAGATGCATCAACAGCTTGAACTGACCAATAATACTTTCCTGGAGCAAGAGCAATTTTCCATTTTAAGTTATACTCCGCATTTCCTTTGGATGGTATACTTCTTATACCACTTTCGCTTGCATTAGGTGTCATTATTTCTGAACCACCTGGCGAAGTTCCAACTCTTAGTGAATATGATAATCCTGTAGAAAGAGTTAAATCATCACTTGAACTATTCCACGATAATTCAACAGGTAATTTACCCTGAACAGAGGATTGATCAGTTAGAACTTTTGCGCTATTAATAGTTGGTGCTGACGGAGGATTATTTTTAACATAAGTTATATTCTGATTTTGAGAATTAAGAGTAAAACTTTCTCTTATATCATCATCCAAAGGCTTTATAGATGTCTGAAATTCTGCAGATTCAGATCTAACATTTAAGAAAGTGCTTATAGTATGATAATTATCATTTTCTTTATTAGTCCCTGATAATACAAAATCTAAATCACCGTCACCATCAATATCGCCAAATTCAACATCAGCATCAACAATTTCACCAATATCAAATGAACTTTTAACATATTTGTTTAATGTTGGATAATATTCTCTTAATTCAGAGATTTTACCAAGACCTGATTGAACGCCAGAATATAGTAAGTCTGAATATCCATCACCATTAAAATCTCCATAATCAATTTTACTGTTTCGAAGACCGGGGATATCAAGAGTATTTAACCGTGGCCAATTTGTAATATCTTCATTTAACTTATTAACATATATTTCAAAAATATCTCCAGAGACACCTGTACCAGTTATTAAAATATCTAAATCACCATCAGTATCATAATCAAAGAAGTTTATAGAGCCATCCCTCGTTGCAGCAAAATTATTTTGAGTCACTTCAAGTTTAAATTCACCTCCAGTATCAGATGTATTTTCGTATAAATAGGACTTTAAACCACTTGACTGGTCAAAACCTGTAATCACAAAATCTAAATCCTGATCATTATCTACATCCCCTAAATCGAATGATGAATTAGACAAAGCTGCTATTTGATCAGACACATCATTTTGATCAAATGAATTTGAGTCATTATTGTAAGAATGAATTATAAGCTTAGGAGTTCCAGATGTTATATTTTCATTTGTCAAACCAATTTGAAGAATCTCTAATTGACCGTCGTTATTCAAATCTGCAAGTTTTACTTTCCCTTCAAATAAACCATCTCCCAATCTAACCTGATCATAAATTAAAGTCTCTTCATTCAAGTTACTGCTTCCTCCGTCAACAGGAGCTTTACCAAAATGAATAAATAAATCATTTTTAGTTTCATTGTTTTGTGGATTTGTAGTATATCTATTTACAACAACATCTGGGTATTCATCATTATTAATTAAACCTACCTGAATGTCAGTAACATCATTTATAATTAAATTAGCAAGAGAATTTTCAGTCTTTCTTTCTCTATCAAACCTTATCATTCTTTTTTCTTCAGAATCGTATTTATGACCTTCAATGGCATATTTTGTTCTATCATCAAGATTATATGATTCTGAACCATATAATAAATCTAAATCATCATCACCATCTAAGTCAGCTAGTCTTAAAACTGGATTAGGCTTACCTTCAATATACCTGTCAACTATTCCACCTTGGTTTAAAAGTTTCCATTCATAAAGCAACTCAAGTTTAATTTCATCTGAAAAATTACTTGCCTTAACGCCAGGATCAATTGACTGAGCAGCTATATAATATATTCCTGGGAAAAGATTGGTTTTAAACTGATTTGTTAAAATTGGTGGTGGAGCTGAAATTAATCTAGATCCAGTTTCTAAATCACTTAATGTGTTTGAAAGCTCAGAGCCACCTGGTGTTATTCCAATTTTTATATTATAACCAATAGCATTAGAAAAATCATCAGAAGACTCATCCCAATCAAATTTGATATTTCCATATCCTAGGTCTGTTACAGATAAGTTTTGAACCTCAGTTGGAGCAGTATTTACTTTTGCTGGTAAATTAACTTGATATAATATAGTCTCTGCGCCGCTATCACTAAGTCCAGTAACAAAAATATCTAAATCACCATCAGTATCATAATCAACAAACTCAACAGTTGATTCTCGAAGTCCAACAAAATTAAAATCCGACTCAACTATTGTATTAGCTTTTGTAAAGAAAAGTTTAGTAACAGGCGATCCATTAACATCTTCTCCAGTATACATAAAGTCATTTGACCCATCATTATTAATGTCTCCAACGGCTAGATCTCCATTTTCAAGAGCTAATGTTGGAGCATCAGACTGTCTGTCAAAATTCCCAATTGACCTTACTAAAGTCTTTAAATCTCCATTGCTATCTCTTCCGTTAATTATATAAGATAGCTCCTTAGTAGATTGATTAAAATAAGTAGTAATTGATGCATTTTTTAATGCAAAAGGTATATTTTCTTCAATATCTCTTGAGTACTTTAAAGGAAGGTTGTCGTATTTTGGATCATCGGGTGAAATAAATGAATTTAATTTAATTTGAGCCCTTAAATCTCCGTCAACTCTTTCACCAGTAAAAATTAAATCATTATCTGAATCTTGATCAAAATCTGCAATTTCTAAATCCCCATATTTAAATCCTCCACCAGAGAAATAACTTAAATCTTGAACGATAAACTTGTCTTGACCATCCACTCTTAAGTATAAATATGAAAAACCATTTTCCTGATCATCTATACCAACCAAAGCCAAATCAATATCACCATCATTGTCCAAATCGCCCCAAGACATTTTGGATGCATATGCATTTGGGATTCCCCATTCTAAACCTGAAGCTTCAAATGTTTCTCCATTATTATTTATGTAAATATTCGTTTTTGCAGTTTCATTAAATCCTGTAACAACTAAGTCAAGCCATCCATCTTTGTTTAAATCAACCCAAGAAAGGTCTCCATCATATACTTTTGTAAAGTTTTGGTTAGTATCTTCAAATGTTCCATCCTTATTTTCATATATAGCAGTAACAGCTCCTACTGAGTTAGATTGACCCATAATTGCAAGATCCATATCTCCGTCTCTATCAAAATCACCCCATGAAATTGAACTCTTTGAAAGTTTAATAAATGGATTATCTTTTTTCTCAAATTCCAATCCATTATTTTTTATTGTAACAGTTGTATCACCAATTGAATTTAAGTTCGCATTCGTAACTGATGGAGTTAATATTACTGTTTCATCATCTTCAGTATTTTCAGGGAATTCTTCAATAGCAGAGATTTCCATTATACCAGATGTTTTACCAGCAGGAATTCTAATTTGCGGATTTGTTTTAAGAAATACAACTCTATCTTTTTTAACGTTTTCATCTCTAAAAACAGTTCCATCCTGCTGTGTGTCTCTTCCAACTGAAAAATAAAGTTCATTAGAATTACTGTAAGCTATTCCTGAAATACCTAAATGATAATTAAAGAAAGATGAATGCTTTGTCTGATCAAAAAGCCAATCTAAATTAGTACCACTTGCCAAAGGCTCCCCGTCGTCTAATTTAAATTCCATAATCATAGCATTTCTATCACTTAAATTAGTTGCCGCTAATCCACAAACTATATTTCCTCTATTATTTATTGTGATAGAAAGACAACCATCAATGCCAAGGTTGCTTTTATCACCTGACTCTTTTTCCCATTTTCGGATAGAAGTGTTTTTATTTGAAACATACACATTTCCACTTGAATCTAGAACTAGGTCAGTTGGATATTGAATACCCGAATCATTATATAATAATTCTGTTGAATTATTTGAAATATTGGATTTATAAACGTTTGTATCATCTCTACTAACAAAATAGATATCAGATGAATTTTCTTCAACAAACATACCAACGCCTTCTTTAGAAATACCCGTATCCAATTTTTCTACAAAAGATCCATCCAGTTTATACTTTAAAATATGAATGTTATCAAGTAACGAACCATCAAGTTTTACATTGTTTGCTAATAAATAAATATTTTCATTGACAACATGAATACTATTGATTCTTTGACTTGTTTGATCTGGATTATTTGAGTTTTCGTGACCTAGATCAATAAATATTGATGTTTCTCCATTAGGTTTTCTTTTAATAACTCGAGCGTTTCTTGAATCAGCTACATATAAATTATTATTTGAATCAAAATAAACATCTTCAGGTTGGGATAATTGGTTAGCGGCAGAACCTATACCATTACCTCCTACTGCAATATTAAAAGTATTTTTTCCATCAAAATCAACGTTATAATCTTCATCAAAAGTTGCAGTTCCTGAAATAGTAAATGTAACACTCGTGTCCTTAGAATGAGCTGCACTAATTGTAGCTGTAATTACACTTTTTTCATGTTCATATATTTCAGACTTATCAACCTCAATTGATGATAAATCAGGAACATCATCAC
>PAHL01000062.1 GCA_002711185.1 Flavobacteriaceae bacterium | reverse complement strand
TAACGATAAGTCTGATGAGGGTTTTGTGATGCTTGAATCTGAGAGTGAAAAGAGTGAGACAGGTTTATTTCGTCCAGGAGATTTAATTTTAGAAAATGTTTTAATACAAAAAATCAGTAAGGACAATATACAGTTAAGATATAATAATGAACTTTATAAACTGTCACTAGCTGACAACAGTGTTGTTACTCAAGCAACGGGTATAATAGTTCTTGATGTTTCCTTAATTGAAGTTTTACCTTATCTTAAAGCTGAGCAAGGAACCATAAACAATATTAATGGGGTCTTTATAAATGATTTAGTCGATGGAAAAGTACTGAAAAAATTACACTTAGAGAAAAATGACTTTTTATTTAATTTAAGTGGTCATAATGTGTTTAATCTAGCAACGCTTAATGATGCTTATATTAAGTTACAAGGCAGAAAAGATATAGTAGCATCGCTCTTTCGAAATGGTAAATTGCAAAAATTTGTAGTTAGAAGATTAGAGGAATAATGAAAAAGATTTTTATCATTTTAATGATATCGTTGTCACTGTCGTTGCCAGCTAATGCCATTACATTTAATTTTAAGGATGCAAATCTTGTAGATGTCATTGAGGGCTTTGCTCTTCTCGTAGGAAAAACCTTTATCGTAGATCCAAGGGTAGTTGGAAAAGTTAATGTAATCTCAACTGAAGAGATGAACGTTAGTGAGGCGGAGTCAATGATTCATTCTATCCTTAAAGTTCATGGTTTTGTTATGCAGCAACAAGATAATGTAATCAAAATAGTGCCTGATCAGATAATGCGTGAAGGATCTTTGCTGGTAGAAGTTAATTCTGAATCTCCAAATGATCAAATTGTTACTCAGTTATTTAGATTAAAAAATATACCTGTGGGAGATTTTATTTCATCAGTGCAACCATTATTACCATCAGAGTCTAGTTTGGTGCCCTTAGTAAATAACAATTCACTTATTATTACTTCAAATGCCTTCAGTGTTAATAAGATTAATAGAATAATTAGCAAAATTGATGAGCCAAACCTAACTGATACAAACATCATTAAAATAGAAAATCTTAATGCAATAGATGTTGCAAAAGTACTAGACCGTTTTTTTGCCGATGAAAAAAAACAAACGGGAATGAATTATTTAGTGCCTATATTTATGGTCGATAAAAATACAAATTCACTGATTATTAAATCACATAAAAATGATACACAGGAGATTAAGACACTCGTTGATACTCTTGAAGACAAAAATCTTATTAAAGATGAAACCCAAGTTATTTATTTAAAGCATGCGCAATCAGATTATTTGGCTGAAACTTTAAGATCTCTGGTAGAGCAAACGACTGAAACTGGTGAGACCCAGGAAATAAAAATTCAAGCAGACAAGAACTTAAATGCCTTAATAATTAGAGGAGATCTTGGAACTCAAAAAATGTTAAGAAATGTTATCGATAAATTGGATATTGCAAGAAGACAAGTTCTTGTTGAAGCGGTTGTTGCTGATATCTCTGATGGTGATGCACTGGCCTTAGGAATATCAAGTTTAACTGGAACATTAAGTGGAGATTTAAGCACTTCGCTTCAATTAGGAACAACCAATTTGCTTCAATTCACTGAAAATACTGTGAGTGATATAGTTGGTATAATTGATTTACTTGCAACAAATACAACCTCAGACATTCTTTCAACACCAAGTCTAATCACTATCGATAATGAAGAGGCAGAGATTATTGTTGGAAGAAATGTTCCTTTTAAAACAGGGCAGTTCAATGACACCAATAATACAGCTTTTCAAACCCTAGAAAGACAAGACGTTGGTGTCACTCTGAGAATTAAGCCACAAATTAGCGATCAAGATAGAATTAGGCTTAACATACTTCAAGAAGTTTCAAGTATTGATCCAACAGTTACATCGTCGAATGATACAGTAACAAGTAAAAAATCAATCAAAACAAATGTAGTCGTTAATAATAAAGAATTAATTGTAATCGGAGGCCTGATCGATGAGAAGATGGTTGAACAGGAAAATAGAGTTCCTTTACTCGGTGATATCCCTATTTTAGGTGGGATTTTCAGAAATACTTCTCAGGTGATGGAGAAAAGAAATCTTATTATATTTATAAAAACTACAATTGTAGATGCCCCTCAAGCAGAAGATATGAGTGACTTCACTAATAGTAAATATTCACANATNGAAGGGTTATTAAATGACNATNCANGCAGTTTTACAATCATACCCAANATTTCTNATATNANTATTGAAGAACATATTCAATTAGCAGATTAATAGTGACCTACTCCTATACAGACTATAATTTTTCTAAAGAGAATAAGCTCATCATTGACGACGGTGATGATGTAAAATTAAAAATATTTGCAGAAAAAAATGCTAACCTCGAAATACTAGAAAAAATATCATACAGATTTAAAAAACCCTATGAGATTAAGTGGTATGATACTGAAAAGTTTAATCTTATTCTTGAAGAAAAATTCATAAATAATAATGAGAGCACTGCAATCCAAGAGGTTGAAGAAGAACTCAAAATTAATGAGGTAATTAAAGAAATAGAGAGTACAGAAGATATATTAGACACACAGGATGATGCGCCCGTTATAAAATTATTTAATTTAATTCTTAAGGAAGCCATTACAAAAAAGGCTTCAGATATTCATCTCCAAATCTTTGAAAATAAACTACATATCAAAATGAGAATTCATGGATCATTTAATAATGTGTTTTCATTGCAAGCAGCNATAGCATCAAGATTATTTACCAGAATAAAAATTATAAGTGGATTAGACATCACTGAGAAAAGGAAACCTCAAGATGGAAGAGTTACAATTAATCTTGGCAAAAGACCGATTGATCTCAGAATTTCAACACTTCCCTCTTATGATAGTGAACGAATTGTTCTGAGACTTCTCGATCAAAAAAGTCAGAAACTCCAATTAAATAATCTTGGTATGTTAGACAAGCAAGTGGGAAAGTTTGAAAATTTTTTAGATAGCAGAAATGGCATAATTCTTGTTACAGGCCCTACTGGATCTGGAAAAACAACAACACTTTATGCGGCAATTGAAAAAATTAAGCAGAAAAATATAAATATAATGACTATTGAGGATCCAATTGAGTATAAAATTAATGGGATAAGTCAAACTCAAGTAAATAATAAAATTGATTTATCATTTGCAAATGGATTGCGATCAATTCTAAGACAAGATCCAGATGTTATTCTGGTTGGAGAAATTAGAGATGAAGAAACTGCTGATATTGCAGTGAGGGCAAGCCTCACTGGACATCTTGTACTTACAACCATGCATACAAATACGCCTCTTGGATCATTTGATAGACTGAATGAACTGGGTATTGATCGAAAAATGCTTACATCTAGTGTGATCTGCGTAGTCGGACAAACACTTGAAAAGAATTATGAGGGTGATGAAAGATCAGGTATTTTCGAGATCATTGATATGAATGAAGAGCTTAAAGGAGCAATAAGCGAGAGCACGGAGGAAAATTATTTGAAAAAATATCTTTCTACAGAACATACATCAATTAATGAAGCAATTAAAATTAAGAAAGAAAATAAAGAGATTAGATAACTAAGATGAGAAAATTTTTTTTTAATGCAATGGATTCTTCTGGAAGCATTATTAAGGATGTTATTGAGGCAAATAATATCGATGATGCTAAAGGTATCATTCAAAAACAAAAATTGACTATTTTAAAAATAAATGAAAAAAAACAATTAAATTTAATATTTACAAGAAATAATATTCTTTCTTTAAAACAAACTTCACAATTCTTTACAAATTTTTCAATAATGATTTCAACTGGCTTGACTGTAAGTAGCGCTATTGAAAGCCTTATCGATACTGAAACAGATAAACAAATATCAAAAATGCTAGTTAATATATCACAAAATTTAAGGCGTGGTGAGTCTTTGGCGCACTCAATAAAAATTTCTAAACCAACTATAAAAAGTGAACTCATTGAAATGATTGAATCCGCTGAGCTCAATGGAAAGTTGCCTAAGGTGCTAAAAGATATGAATTTACTATTAGATATGAAAACCAAGATACAGCAAAGAGTCACGAACGCTTTGATCTACCCATTTTTCTTATTTGTTATTACGCTCTTGGTAGTTAATATCATATTAACTCAGGTAATTCCTCAATTTGCATTAACTTTTCAAGACGCAGGGGCAAATTTACCGAGCATTACTCAGTTCTTATTTGACCTATCTTATTTCATGACAAATTATGGAGTCGAGAGCGCAATTGTTTTAGGAACCTCAGTTATTGGATTATTTTACTTAATCAAATTAGATGCTGTAAAAAATTATTTATCAGATTTGTTCATAAAAATACCTTATTTAAACAAATTTATAATAGATACAAATTACAATCTTTTCTGCAGACAAATGAGTATTAACTTATTGTCGGGTTTACAAATTGATCATGCCTTGGAGTTATCTATCAACTCACTGCCAAGTATATCTCTGAAGAAATGTCTTAAACACATTCCCGAGGAAATAAGAAAAGGTAGCAATTTATCAAAAGAATTAAAGAGTGTAGGTATCTTTCCAGCATACTCTCTTACAATGATATCGGCTGGTGAAGAGACTGGGCAGTTAGTTGATNTATTTGATCGACTTTCNACNCAACTCAATACACAGGTNGANAATAGCATCGAAAGATTGAGTAAATTAATTGANCCCACNATTATAATAATAATTGGTATCGTAGTATCAGTTATCGCATTTGGAATATTATCACCTATCTTAACTATGAATGAAATNGTATGAANAATAAGNACAGATCNAGTNGCGGTTTTACACTTATTGAAATNATGGTTGTCTTGATCATAATAGCTATTATGGCTTCATTTATTGTCCCTTCAGTAATTACTCGACCAGACGAAGCCAGGACAACAAAGGTAAAAAATGATATAATGGCNTTAGAGGGNGCATTGGACTTATTCAAACTCGANAATGGAAGATACCCATCTAATTCAGAAGGCCTCTCTATTCTTGCAAGTGGAGACNTGAATACTTATTTAAAAAGACTTCCNCTTGATCCGTGGGGAAGTCCATATCAATTTAGTAACCCTGGAAAAAANAGCAATATTGATATCTATTCACTTGGAGCAGATCAACAAATTGGGGGGGATGGCATGAATAAGGATATTGGTAATTGGAATTTAAACGAGTAAAACATGATCTTCAGCAAGGTTTCACCTTAATTGAAATTCTCGTTGTACTAATCATTGTTGGAATNATATCNACATTTGCCATAAGCAGTTTTAATAACTCAATTTTCAACCGTAATGACAATGATTTAAATACATTTAATAAATTTATTAATTATTATGTCGATCATACACTGATCTCAGGTGATACAATTTATTTAGAATTTAAAAATCAAAATATCATTGCAAAGATTAACGGCCAAAAGATAAAAACATATAGTCTAAATAACTTAAGTTTTGAAACACAAGCATTTNATGACCAAATAATAATTAATCAAAACTCATTATATAATACAATTAGACTAAATTTTGTTTACAATAATGAAATCTATANAAGTATCATAAATTTAAATGGAATAGATTATGAAAAGAAAAAGTAGTCCAGGGTTCTCAATGATTGAGTCTATTGTTGCTATGGTTATTGTTTCTATTGTGTTGGGATCAGTTTATTATTTAGTNCAGTCTCAAACAAACTCCTTACTTTATAATAAGAAGNTTCTNAACAATTTTTTCATTACTTCAAANGCTTACGCTGAGTTGTATTTAAAGTACAACATTAATCAACAAAGTGAATATCAAGGAGAAANNANTGATGATTCGCAAACTATTGGNTGGCTGGCAAGTTTTAAACCAACTATGATTAATAATATCAATAGGTTTANTTTTGTTCTTGATAAAGAGAAANATAATTTAGAAATTAAATCTGATTTTTATTTTTATGGTGAGATTAAATAAAGCNAGCAAAGGATTTACCTTAATTGAGGTACTGGTAAGCACGCTAATTGTGGGCTTTATATTTAGTGTAATATTTTATTCAGTTAGCTCTCTGAATCTGAATCTATCATTTACGAAAATGCGTAATGACAATCAACATGTTGTTTTAAAATCCTTGTCTATAATCGAACAGGATCTATCTTCAATTTTCAATAGACCAGTCAGAGATGAGTTGGGTGAATATGAAACAGCGCTNATGCTTAAAAATNATGATNATNCAGAGCTTTTATTCACCAGATCTCTTTATGATGATGTTCAAGAACATACAAAATTAGTTAGAATTACCTATACATTNGATGATGATAGATATGAAAGACGTTTATGGAANGTTATTGACCGTGTTCAAGGAAGTAAATATCAAACACACTATTTTGATAGGCAAATAAACAAAATTAGAATTTTAGCTTCAGATGATGAAGGTCAATGGCAGGAATATTGGCCAATGGGATTACGNGTAAACTTGAGTAATGAGAGCAGTGAAAACNAAAACAGGAATATTTCTAGGGATGATATTCTACAATATCAGTTATTAACTACGCCATCCTCTATAACTAANATTAACTTACCTACTGCTTTTAAGGTAATTATTGAACATGAAGAATTAGGACGATTTGAACGTGTTATCTTATTATAAAAATAATCAGAAAGGTTCAGCAATTTTTTCAGTACTTATATTACTTGCTGTTGTTTCAAGTCTTGTATCTTTAATAGTAAATTCAAATCAACAAAATAATTATTATTCACAAAGGTATGAAAACAATTCAAAATTAATGATGCAAATACACTCTGTAGAGGATTTTGCAATTGACGTACTAAGAACTGACTACATGGAAAACCCACAGATTACCCATCTCAATGAAAATTGGAATACTCCGATTAATAGCTTCCCTATAGGACCTTATTCAGTATTCGCAACCATTACTGACCAAGATTCAAAACTGAATATAAATAATTTAGTAATTAAAGAAAGAACAGAAGATCTTAATACTGTAAATTTAAATCATTTACAAAGTTTTATAAATTTATTCGATAAATTAGATATTGATAGAAATAAAATTTATTCAATTATTGATTGGATTGATAATGATACTGAAAGATATACTGCATCAGGTGCGGAAGATGTTTTCTATCTTCAAAAAAATCCTGCATACCGCGCAGCTAATAATTATATTCAACATCTCGATGAATTGCTTTTAGTAAAAGGTTTTGATCAACAAACTCTGANTAAGCTAGANCCCTANATAGCGNCATCGCCTTCTGATAGNTTTATCAACATAAACACTGCTGGAGAAACAGTTGTGCGGGCAATTCATAATATTATTGGGCCAACATATCTNGAGCTTTTAGGNGGAAAGATAGAAGAGAATCCCTTTATAAATATGAATGAATTTGAAGCATTTCTTAAGAATGAGCTGAGGTTAAATGAAGTAATTGCCAATCAAATTATCTCAATCACATCAACTACAAGTAAAAATTTTCTTTTAAATGCAAAAATCGTATATAGAGATTCATTCATTACATTTACTACATCAATTAGTCTTAAAAAAGACAATGAAACATTCGAAAAATATAATAGAATTATTAAGAAATTTGGAACAATTTAATGAATGATTTTATCTTTATTAATCCTGATATTGATGACTGCGCAATTGTATACGCAGAAAAGAACAATATTAATAAAAATAAAAAAGGTAATTTAAGAAACCTACTGAGCGAATTGACGGATACAAGCTTCGTCACTTTNGTNTTGTCTAGATATTGTGCATATAAAGATACAATTGATGTACCACCAAAGAATAAATCAATTTTCTTAAAGAATGCTGAAAATATCATTAAACAAGATTTACCTGGCAGTAATCAAAAGATACTAATCCAACCTCTTCAAGNAAATCAATTACCTTTTATTGTAATTTCAGATGAAACAACTGAAATTTTAAAAGATATAAAAAAACAATTTAAAATAGAAAAAAATAAAGTTCTTTTAGAAAGAGATCTAAACCAATCTAACTCTAAAGAGTGGTATATCAATTTAAATGGTAGTGAACTAATGATCNACTACAACNNCAGAGTTTTACAGTCTAGTATTGAAAAATTTAAAGAAGATATTCAAGTCATTACTGGAAGAGAAAAGCATCCAGATTTAATCACTTGGAAGTATATATTTGATAAAGACNANTCAGNTTCNAAANGTAAAAGCTTGCAATTAATCGTAAGTGATATNTTAGATACTGATCAAAAGATAAGTTACCTTNTGNGTGATTTAGNTCATATTGAAANTGNNTCTTTTAGATCNTTACGNATTAAAGATATTGTTGATCAAANAAAAGCNAATATTTCTTATTCAAATAATTGGAAATCNTATAACTACNTAGCAATTTCTCTAATACTATTCAGCTCTTTAACTATTCAATACACAAGCACATCACAATATGCATCTCAAATAGAAACCAGGCAATCTAGTATTTTGAATAGTGTTTTTCGAGATTTGGAATCAACTAATCAAGTATTAGATCTAGAAACAGTTGCATCAAAAATATCCTATTCAAATAATTTACCTGCAAAAAATTATATTATCACACTAAATGAGCTTGGTGATATGTTTAATCAACCTGGCCTTAAGCTCAAAAAGCTTGAAATTGACTCAGATGATATCAATATGGTTTTTATTGTTGATGGGGAAAGTGTCATCAATCAAATAAATACAGCAATTCAAGAGAGTTCAGTTTTCAACGTCAATATCAATTCAATTCAAAATGATAATCAAAATAAAATTATTGTAAGTTTGTCTGTAAAATATAAAAATGCATAAACTTTATCAAAAATTACTAACTGCTTGGTCTGAAAATAATTCTTATACTCGAATGATAGTATTATTTTCATCGATTATGATGATTATCTCTATCATTATGTGGCTTATGAATATAGCAAGTAACAGCCAAAAAAAAATACTGAGTAGTAGTATGAGTGAGATGAGCAATTCATTGGAAATTATTGAGAAGTTTGATGCTAAATTTCCAGGTAAATGGTTTCATTTTTTATCTGAACAACCTCAACTTACAGAAATACAACAATACTTAACTCAATTTCAGTTAGACAATATCGACATTAAAACAAATAATGGCATTCACCAGATTACAGGCCAGACTAAGAATGTGGTAGAGCTAACGAATGCAATTGATCACTTGTACAACAATCACGGATTGGTCATTCACTCAATAGTGATTGATCAAATTGATCAACAAACAATATTTGAGTTATCTCTAACTTACTGACAGCCTGTTACAGTTTGCTGGACACCATCTACCACGCATGGGCTATCAGATATGAATGTATAAGTACCATCTGTTGTTTCAGCCCACTTGTGCGTAATGACGGCATTAATATCTGGTAAATCAGGTAAAGTTGTCCCGTTAGCTGTTACTGACAATGATCTAGATATACAATTAGAAGTATCAGCATCAGCAGTTGGAACTAATTTGACTTGTCTTGCTAAAATGGCATGGTCATCAGTTCCATCCATATCTACGTCAACAAGTGTTCCATCTTTAATTGAAATACTCGGATAATAATCTCCGTCTGATTGTTGTACCCAGTCAAATCCGTGTAATTCTCCAGCTCCTTCATAAACGAGTGTATATCTAGATGATGGAGGCGTTGCCCCATTACGATCATCAGCAACACTATGAGTGTAAGCGAACTCAAGGGGTTTTTCAAAAATTATAAACTCCGTACCTTTTTTTGGAAATGCTCCTTTATCCCAGCGCACATGGTTAGTTGCATTCCATTGCCATTCAGTTTTACTATCAATATCACTCCAACCAGTAATAGTTTCAGTTGCTTTAACCAAATTACCCTGCCACATGTTGGAAACATTGTCATATGAAGTTTGAGAACAGTTAGAATCAGATGGATCACATATTACCGGATAGAAAGTCGTACCAGTGCATATAGACCCATTCCAAGTACTTGCAGGACATCTGTACAATATCATATCATCAGCTTCTAATTTATAATAAACAGGAGTATGACTGCCATTGTTAGGATCAATATATTTGTCACTTTTTGATGTATTGCCGTCATTATCAGCAGTTGTTCGCTGATCAAAATATGTTTTGCTATAGCCGCTCGTACTTAGAGTGGACCCATCTTGAGTTGGAAATCGACAATGACTGCCATAGCACTTTAAATAAAGATCATTTGTATAAGTATGATCAGTTGTAACTGATCCAGGACCTACTCGCACATCAGTGCGGCCAATATAAGCCATGGTTGTTGCATCAGTAATTCTTATCCAACCACCTACTCTATCAGAACGAACATCGAAATTGTTATTTCCTATAGTACTTGCCCCATCCCATGTTACATCACTTGTGACGTTACATCCTGAACCCGTATCATCAGCAAAACATGCTGATGTTGCCTTAATAACGGTTTTGTCAGTTGTATTGATATATACGTTTGTCTCAGTCCCGTTTATCCACCTTTTAAGAGTTGAAGTTTGATGAGGTGCGCCAGATGCTTGAGTCTCGGTTGCTGGAAGTGTACCAGAAAATTGATTTCTTTCACGCATAACGCCATCAGCTAAATTAATGCTAATTGTATCATTCTCTGCAATACCTAGGGTAGAATTTGCTGATGTTGCAGTTATTGTATCTCCATCAACAAGATAACTATCTCGATCAACATGGGCTCCCCAATAATTCATGTAACCTCGTTCTCCAACAGTTGCGTTACTGCCTGAAGCTGTTGCAACCTCAAATTGTATTCCTCCACCCAATGTTTTTTCTGAACCGTCGGTCAATGAATAAAGGCTATATTGCCTAGGGTACTCAGTGTATCCAGTCATTGGATAGCATGCATCGGCATTACTGCCTTCTTTTACTAAAGCATAAGTCCCGTCAAAGTTTATCTCATACCTTTTTTGTGTTGGCATGCCCTCACCTGACCAATCGTAGCTAAGTGTAGCACCAGTCATTGTTTGCAACTTATGGTCCGATGATGAAGCATACAACTTTTCTGTAAGCGCCCCAGCTTGCTCATCCACATATGCATCGATTAATTGAAATACAGTAACATCACTAGCTCCTGATGTATCTACAGAGACAGACAATTGTCCTCGACCTTCACTCGAAGCTAATACAGGGCATTCACCACTTGCTTCATTTGCTTTACAATAAGTCATCGTGAATTCGCCATTAGGCCGAGCGTCAGTTGGTGCGGTAGTTGCTGTTACTTCTGCAAGGTATTTAGCTCCATCTGAAGCAAGAAACCAGCCTTTACAAATTTGCGGCGCTGTGTTGCTTGCTCTGGTACAACTATTCCATAACTCTGCATATTTAGTGACTGTACTACTTGGATCAGCATTTCCAGATATTGCTTCACATGCTCCTTCATCAACA
>PAHL01000066.1:2572-8730 GCA_002711185.1 Flavobacteriaceae bacterium | reverse complement strand
GGAACTTCCAGTACAGGAATTAGAAATTGCCAATAAAATTCTATTTAATCCGCAATTTTCGAACTTTGAAGATGCAAAAGCACATTTGGTGACACATTACTCTGAACATTCGATCGAATCTGTTCTTAAAAGAATTAAACAGTGTGATCTTTCACCAGGCTTAGAATTTGAATCTACGCATATAATNCAACCTGACTTAGAGATTATTCCTGATAATAATCAAAATCTTAAAGTCCAGTTTAAACAAGATAACTTTCCTCTGATTAGCCTTGATGAAAATTTAGAAAAATTAGTTAAAAATAAAAAAAATNAAGCAAGCAAAGAATTAAAAGAGAAAATGGGAGANGCAAAATGGTTNATTAGGGCAATCAATAAAAGAAACGAAACTGTTCAAAATGTAGGTACATTAATTTGCACAATACAGGCTGATTTTTTATCAAATAAATCTGCTGAATTAAAACCTGTAACAAATATTGAACTTGCAAAAGAGTTAAAGATTAGCGCATCAACTGTTTCTAGAATCTTAAGATCAAAATATATACAAACACCCAAAGGTGCTGTTTCCATGAAGTCACTTTTAGCTAGCTCTGTGTCTAAAACTAGAAAAGTTACGCCTATGCAATTAATGGAAGAAATTAAAAAAATAGTTGCAGGAGAAAGAAAAAAATTAAGCGATCAAAAAATTGCAGATCTNCTTAATAAACGTGGATTTAATTTGGCTCGAAGAACAATCTCAAAATATCGAAAAAAAATTAANCTGCCAAGTTCAAGAAATAGATAATTCATAATCTAGTGAGTTAGAATTGAGAATATGAATGATATTACTCCTCACCACTTCTCCTCTGAGGATCTACTCAAAAGGATACAGGGTCAAGAGATTGAGCCTTCCATTAATCAGATTAAGAGAATTTTAGCTGGCATGCATCCTTCTNAAGTNGCACATAGTATNGAATCTCTGCCTCCTAAAGAAAGAAAATTTTTATGGTCACTGATTGATACTCAATATGAAGGTGAGATTATTGCTGAGTTACATGATGAAATTCAGCAAGAGCTTATCTCAGAAATTTCATCAGAAGAACTCATTACTATAATTCGTGACTTAGAGCTTGATGAAATTGTCGACATTCTTCAAAATCTTCCAAATCAAAAAACAGAAAATATTCTATCTGCAATGTCCCAAAGGGATAGACTGAGAATTCAAGAAGCGCTTGAATATCCTGAAGATTCAGCTGGCGGACTCATGAACACAGATATTATCAGTGTAAGACCAAAGCACAATCTAGAAGTTGTCATGAGGTATCTTCGCGCTCAACGAGAGTTACCAAAAAATACTGATCAAATTTTTGTTGTTTCTCGAGAAAACAAATATCTAGGCTCTTTACCGATCTCTTTNATTGTTGTCTCAGACCCAAGTCTTAATGTAAGAGAGCTAATGGAAACTGAAACTCAACCATTAGAAGCAAATTTAAATGATAAGGATGTATCAAGATTATTTGAACAAAATGATTGGGTGTCAGCGCCAGTGGTAGACAATGAATCAAGATTAATTGGAAGAGTAACCATTGAGGACGTTGTTGACGTCATAATGGAAGATGCAGATCAAAACTTCCTTGGTATGGCTGGAGTAGCAGAGGATACATTTGCTGCACCCGCAAGAGCGGCAAGGAGCAGAATTTTATGGCTATCCATTAATCTCCTTACAGCTTTTATAGCATCTATGACAATAAGTCTTTTTCAAGCAACCATTGATCAAATAGTATATTTAGCTATTTTGATGCCCATTGTTGCAAGCATGGGTGGGGTTGCTGGCACTCAAACTTTGACGATTATGATTAGAGGATTAACATTACAACAAATTAATCAATCAAATCTAAAATGGCTATACAAAAGAGAGTTAGCAGTATCAATTGTTAATGGAATCTTGTTGTCCATTTTAGTGGGAGGAATAACATATCTCTGGTTTGATAACATTTTAATTGCAATCCTGATTTGTATAGCAATGGTTTCAAACTTAATATGCTCGGCAATTGCAGGTATTTTTATACCTATAATTTTACGAAAATTTAATCAAGATCCAGCAATTGCTGGAAGCGTGGTTGTAACAACTGTGACTGACGTGATTGGTTTCTTTTCCTTTCTAGGCCTAGCTACTTTATTTCTTATTTAACTCTTTGTAATTTTGGCTCGGAGATAGTACCAAAAATTTCGTATTGGTAATTAGTAAGATCATTGATGTCTTCTTCAAATATTTCGTTAATGACTGCTGAGCCCGCAACAGCTGGAAGCCCGCCAAGGATTGCTGCATACCATGGAAGGTTTTCACCAAGCCTGATTCTCAAGTCTAAATTTAAATCTAAATCACTCAGATTATTTTTAGAGTTTTTATCAATTTGCCCAACCCATCTCATTTTTGCTGCATTAGTCTCAATAAATAGTGGCGAGGCTAATCGAAGCTTTGATTTATTAAATAATAAGTCTCCTTCCACCCTGCTTAATTGAGTGGAGGTATATTCATCAATTGAAAGATCAAGACTTGCCAACTTGCCTAGGATATTTTTTAAGTTTAGAACTCCGAGCAAGTTTAATGCCAATGAATCAGACATAGGATCTTTAATTACAAGATCTTTCAAAATAAAATTACTCTCGCCCTCTATATGACTTAAAGTAGAAAGTTCTTTCCATTGCAAATTTAGAGATCCATTAAAATAAGAGAAATCTGCAAAGTCTTTTAAATATGGAATTTTACTTGAATCTTTAATTAAAAAATTTCCTCTTATTTTATAAAGAGGTTTGGTTTTATCGATCGCAAAATACGCAACTGAAGATTCCTTAAGTGGTTTAATTGATATTAAATTCGAACTTAATTTAAGATTATTGGCCGTAAAGTTATTTTTATTATTTAAAAGATAGACATCAAGATCTTTAACCTTCAGCTTGCCAAAAGAGGAGTTTTTTACAATCAGTCTGGAATTTAGAGAAGTTTCAGAGCTTGATTGTGAAGAATTNATAGATTCTATATCAGGAATAGTTGAGTCCTTTATTTCTATTCTTATAAAATCNGTCTGATCCATCTTGAAGTTTAAATTAAGNTTATCTGCAATCAAATTACCTTTAATTNCAGAATTGTTTATATCAAATAAACCAGATAGATTTGAAAACTTATTATTAAAAAATTTAAAATTTTTAATATCAAAGGCTATTTTATTAAATTTTATAGATCCTGTTTCATTGTTATCAGGCAACATAGAAATTAATAGATTGTCATCAAAAAATTGTGAATAAAGATATATGTTTAGTCCAGGATCGACATTAAAACGNTTGTATTGATCAGGAAGTTTTTTACCTATTGAAATGTATCCATCATATTTGCTTAGATCTTTAATATGCATGTCCAACATTTGATTACTTACTTCTAGTGAGGGATTTGAAAAATTAGTAATTAAAATTTCTGTAGGCAATCTTATTAACTTATTTTTAGAAAGCTCGTTTAATGGCGAATTTAGCTCAATATTTTTTAGATCAGAATTTAGCTTTAATTTTGGTAGAGANCCTTTTTGAATATTTAGATCTATCTGGAANAGATCATTACCGGAAACCTGAAGATAGGCTGAATCTGTAATATAGTTCTCCGCATTTAACTTGATATTTCCAGAGAAAGTTAAGTCATATTGTNCTGTTAATCCTTTGCCCGAAAGGCTTACTGACATTTCCTCACTCATAAATTTTGAGGGCAATAATCCATGNATTAAATCTAAGTCGACAATGAAGATTTTCGCTTTTTCAAATAGAATATTATGAGACTGAAAGATTGGTATAAAAAATTTTCCTGTTTTNGCTGAAATGGAATTATTGAATCTAAATGGTGAAAGTTTAATTTCGCCTTTATGTTCTANTCTAANATCNGGTAAATTAAAGTTTTCGCTCTTTTATACTTAAGGCACGGTTGAGATCAATTGATTTAATATCATGCAGAGAGTAAAAGCGTAACTTTTGAGTTTTATAATTAATTAGCCCAAAAGCTTCTTCATAGGAAAAATTTGTTACTTTTCCTGAAGGTGAAAAAATATACATATTTTTACTATCTGCCTCAATAATTGGTCTAGTAAAATCAATTATTGAATCTTCGTTAATCACTAATTTTGATTCATTAAGAAAAATTTTTGCATTCAAATCAGCATTGAGACCAAGGCCAGGAATAGTGTAATTAAAATAAATTGAATTTTTACTTCCAATATTGATGCTTGAATCCATATATGAACTAACTCCTTTCAAAGATTTAGGAAGTGAGAATATAACTAAGTTTTTTGAAACATCATTCCCTTTAAGCTTAATAGATAATGGATTACCTAACTCCGGATTTATCTTCAAAGCAAGATCAATCACAGCAGATTTATTNATGATGTNAGCTTTTAGATCAAAAACTGAACCAGAAAGTTTTCCCATTCCATAAATTGATGCTGGAATCAGGTTTCGATTATGGTTTTTAAGTATGATGGAATTAGAATTGATTAAGAATTTTGTCTTGTCTCCATAGCCAGAAAAGTCTCCAGTAAGATTATTAATTTCCTTAAAATACAAACTACCAAGATCTAGGTCTTGAATAAATCCAGAATATTTTAGAGGGAAGCTATCAAATGATAGAAAAAAATTTTCAATCATTAAATTTNTTACCCTCAATGTCTCGCTTTTCAAAATCTGAGATGAAAGAAAAAATCTTGGAATTGCTAGAGATTTTTTTTGAANGTTAATTTGAATGGGATANTCTTCATCTATAAATGGGTGCAGGAATTCAGTTAATGATAATGTNCCTATATTTTTTTGAGACTGAAAATGAAAGGATCCTTTATTGGACTTAATTGATAAGGACGGAAGATGTAAAATTTTGGATTTAAAAGAACCATTAATATTTGATTGATCCTCCTTGAACTCACCAAGCGCATTTATTTGGAATTCTAAATCCCTAGCAGGTGATGCTTTAAAAATGGGAATAAAATTTAACCACTCATATGAATAAAGGTTTAATGAGAATCGATAAGAGCCCTCAACACCATTCACAGCAATGGTGCTTAATTGGTCGTTATGCAAAAAACTAAGCTGGCCAGAAATTGATTTTGATAAGTCTCCAAAAAGGGCGCCATTGATTTCAAACATCGAATCCTCTCTTTGGTATTTAAAATTTTTAAATGATAGTGAAATTTCCTNACCAAAATTGANTATGGANCTAAGAGATGAATTGCTGGTTCGTATATATGAGTTATCAAAGTAACCATCATTTATGATGATGCGGTTGATATTAAAAAAGTTAAAAAGGTTCTGAGGCTTCAAAGAAAAGCCTACCTCTAATTCTTTTGCCTGAATTAGCAGCCTNTCATTNTGCATGATATACAAATTATTAAATATTAAATTTCTATTTAAAGCATTTCCAGNACTTTGAAGTTNAGAAAACTCTATAGAATGNGTGGTTAGAANATACNGATCAATGCTTTTAATTATGCTCCATGGAGAGAAAGCTAAGATTANNAGAAATNANAAAAATATCCAACTAATAATTCCCAGGCAAATTGNAAAGATGCTCAAAAANNTTTTCATATNCTATNAATTTNAAAAAATNCTTCTTCGAAANGCNCTCATAATAAAATAAAGCCCTATCCANAAAACTGCGTTAATTAGAAAGCTNGANATTAAGATAATATAAGAGTAATTATNAGGAGAAANCAAAAGGTACTTNCATGCTATGTAAAATGAAGATGATCCTGAGAAGAAAACTGATAACTGAAAATAAGAAAAAATNCTAAAACGAAAAACATATAAGTGAATAANATAAGAAGTTGCTACAAAAAAAAGCATGTTGAAACCAATCACATTAGAAAAAAATAAATCAGCAACTAACCCATAAAATAATGCAGCNGAACTCTGNAGNTTCTCTGGCANTGCAAAAACCCAGTATGTNAATATTAAAAAACCAAAATTTAATTCTAANNATANTTTAATNGTAANTGGGNTNAGGGAATNATCTAACCAAAATCCTAANATNATTGTTGAAAGAATAATTAAGTGATCACTAAATTTCATCAGCNTCNTCACTCATAATTCCANAGAAAGTTTCTTCTANTGGNTTTGTTTTTAGNGTTATNAAAACTTCNNTCTCATTAATNGAA
>PAHL01000066.1:0-2567 GCA_002711185.1 Flavobacteriaceae bacterium | reverse complement strand
ANTGATNGCTGAAATAAANCCAATTTCTATATCTTTNAAAAAAATTCCACCTANTCCAGANGTATANANAGTATCNCCAATCTGATTTTNAAAATCTTCGATNTTTTTATTNAGTTTACAAGAAATTAGCATTGGCTTTCCTTTGCCTCTAGCATCACAATAAAAAAAATTAGATTTAATAGGTAATAAATGGCTAGTATCTGAGAAAAGAATTACTTCAATAAAATTTAAATAGGTATCTTTTATTTGACCTACAAATGATTCACCTGCAAAGACTGGAATATTTTTATCTACTGAAACATTACCAGAATTTTGCAAGAAAACCCTATGAGTTGAACAACAAAGATAATTTCGTAAATCTATGGAAGCTATTTTGTATATACCAACATCATCAACTTTGAGTAAGTTAATTAAATNCTTATGGAAATTAATAATTTGGACTTTCTCTTTACTATCTTTTCTATTGATAAAATCTTTTGTCCTCATTTGAAGAATTTTTTCTTTTAGTTCTTTGTTTTCTTGTAAGAGGTGTTTATTTCTTTGGAAAGAGGAAAAAATTTCGTTAATATTTTCTGATATTCCTCTTGAGATAATTTGGGTATATAGGGTAGAAGCATTAATAATACCTCTCAAAGGAGCGAAAGTTTCATAACTAATATCGCTGAATAACAATAATGCTGAGAGAAAAAAGCCAAATGCGTAATTTCTTATTGGAGTATATTTAGGCGTTGATCTCGCCATATTTAATTAATTATTCTGTTGAAAGTAAATCAATATTGTACTTTTCGATAATTTCAAGAGCCTTGCCGCCACCTCTTGCTACACAGGTTAATGGATCTTCAGCGCAAATTACCGGGATTCCAGTAGAAGAAGATATTAATTTATCTAAATCTCTCATCAGTGCTCCTCCTCCCGTTAACACAATACCTCTTTCAGCTATATCTGCTGCAAGTTCTGGCGGAGAAAGTTCAAGAGCGTTTCTGATTGCTCTTACCATTCCAGATAAAGGGTCTCTCATAGCCTCATACACTTGAGAGCTTTTTAGTACAAAGGTTTCTGGGATTCCTTCTGCTAAATTACGTCCAGTTACATTCATTTCCAAATCTTCAGAATCAGGAGATGCACAGCCAATGGTATATTTGATTTTTTCAGCAGTGGATTCTCCAATAACGCAACCATAATTCCTTCTCACCCATGACGTGATTGAACTATCCATAAGATCTCCGCCAATTTTAACTGACTCTGCATATACAACTCCATTGAGAGAAAGAATTGCGATTTCAGAAGTTCCGCCTCCAATATCGACAACCATATTGCCATTAGCCTCCTCAACTGGAAGACCAGCACCAATAGCAGCAGCCATTGGCTCCTCTATTAATTTTACATCTCTTGCACCAGCACCTAAGACAGATTCTCTGATAGCCCTTCTTTCTACTTGAGTAGATCTACAAGGAACACATACAAGAACTCTGGGACTGGGTTTAATAAATCTTTGCTCATGTACTTTTGCTATAAAATGTTGAAGCATCTTTTCAGTAACTTGGAAGTCTGCAATTACTCCTTCTGACAAAGGTCTAATAGCTTTGATATTTCCAGGCGTTCTTCCAAGCATTTTTTTAGCCTCATGGCCAACAGCAACGACTGTTTTTTGGCCTCGGCTTTCACGAATTGCCACAACAGAAGGCTCATTGAGAACTATTCCTATGTCCTTTGTATAAATTAATGTATTTGCTGTGCCTAGATCAATTGATAAATCATTAGAAAATAGGCCACGAACAGTTTTAAATAAATTGAAATCCACTATGATATTCCCTGTAAATTCATTTTAAGATGCTTATAGTTTAATATTGCGCATCAGAAAATAGATAATATCATATGGACCAAGAAACAGTCAGTACTATTTGCTATCTAGCAAGACTTAAAATTGATCAAAGTAAGTCTGAAAAAATACAAAATGACCTAGAAACCATTATCGAGCTTATTGGCGGTCTTCAATCCATAGATACTGAAAATATTGAACCTCTTTATAGCCCCCTCGAAATGACATCGCTCACGCATGAGGATATAGAAAAATCTGATAATAAAAAAGAAAAATTCCTTGAGAATGCTCCGGCATCAAATGATGATTATTTTTTAGTACCAAGAGTGGTTGAATGAGTATCCAGTTCAAATCTATAACCGAATTAAGAGCTATGCTTGATGATAAATTAATTTCTCCATTGGAATTAACCCAAGAATCTCACCAGCTAGCAAATAAATTTAAAGAGCTAAATTGTTTCGTAACAATGAATGAAGATTTGAGTAAGAAAAAAGCTAGCGCTATAGATCTTGATAAAGAAAATAATTCGTTCCTATTAGGGATACCTTTAGCTCAAAAAGATTTATTTTGCACTCAGGGTTTAAGAACAACATGTTCATCTAAAATACTTTCAAGTTTTATTCCTCCATATACGGCAACTGCTGTTGAGAAGCTTGAGGATTCCGGATCAATAACAATTGGTAAAACAAATATGGATGAGTTTGCTATGGGCTCTTCTAACGAAACAAGCTTTTTTGGCAAAGTTCAT
>PAHL01000004.1 GCA_002711185.1 Flavobacteriaceae bacterium | reverse complement strand
TTTTAATTATGCTAATATGTCTAGTGTGAATAATATAAGTTCCAATTGGAGTTTCAAAAACTGGGGTTCAATAACTAGTATTAATTTTTCAAGTTTTGGTGATATTAAAATGGGAAGTAAAAATTCTCACGGCTATGATGGATGGGGATTAACAAATTTTTATTCTGAAAATACAAACTCATTTTATAAATTAACTCCCACATTAAATCCTGATCCGCTAATTCAAAAAAATACCGGATACAACCAACTTGATCTATTTCAAAAGTTCAGATTTAAACTTGCTAGTCAAAATTATCTGTCAATAAATTTACAATTATCTAATTCGTCCAATATAAATAGATATGATAAGTTGAGTGAAGTTCGGGATGGAAATCTTAGATATGCTGAGTGGTACTATGGCCCACAAAAAAGATTTTTATTTTCACCTAAATTTGAGTTTTTTAAAGGTTCTAGATTACTTAGAAGTGGTGTTATCACTTTGGCTTATCAAGATATTAAAGAATCTCGAGTTAATAGGAAATTTCAGAGTTTTAATAAAAATCATCAGTCTGAAGGGGTTTCTATTTTGAGTTTAAATGCAGATTTTTCAGCAAAACCATCAAATGAAATTAATACTTCTTACGGAGTTGAAATTATACAAAATATTATAAGCTCAGATGCACATTCATCAGAGCTAAGTGTCTCTGAAAATCAAATACTAAATTATGTGAATAGGGTATCTATTCCCTCAAGATATCCCAGCGATGGTAGTTATTACAAAAGTGCGGCTGGATACATTAACCTTATTTGGGACATTAACAAGTTACTTTCACTTAATTTTGGTTCAAGAATTACTTACACAGATCTTGGTGGCTCATGGAAAGAGGAGGCTCTTATAAACTCATTATTATCTGAAGTTTCAATTAATAACTGGGCTATAACAAATACGATCGCTGCAATCTATAATCCTTTAAAAAAAATGCAACTAAATTTTGTCTTATCTAGTGGTTTTAGAAATCCTAACATTGACGATATTGGAAAAATAAGAGAGAGTGGGGAGTTTTTAATTGTACCTAATCCATTTCTTAAACCAGAGTACGCTTATAATCTTGATACAGGTGTTTCGTATAAATCTGATAATGGATTATACAGTTTTTCATTAAGAGGGTTTGGTTCATTAATTTCTAGACACATAGTTAGATCTGAATATATTATATTTAGTGATCAAAGCACAGATAATCCGAATACTATTTTATTTAACGGTGAAGAAATATCAACTCTTGCCAATAAAAATCTAGGAAATAGATATGTTTATGGTGGATCTTTTGAAAGTAGCATTAAGCTTAACGAAAAGCTTCACACAAGAGCAAGTTTGACATATACTAGAGGAAATAAAAGTTTTAAAAATGGGCCAATGCCTTCCATACCTCCTTTTTTTGGAAATTATTCAATTAATTACAATGGACCTAAATTAAATGCTCAATTAATATGGAATTTTAGTAATGCTAAAAACCCAAATGATTATAGTTATGGAGGAGAAGATGGTCTAGAAGAAACACCATTAATTTTTAATAATCAGTATGCTGGTACACCTGCTTGGGAAATATTCTCAATAATCACAAATTACAGGTATAATGATTATACCTCAATAAAATTAGGGTTAAACAACATCTTTGATACACACTACAGAACATTTGCTTCTGGAATATCTCAACCAGGTAGAAGTATCCAACTTGGAATTAGCATCGATTTCTGAGTTTTTCTGTTTTATTTAACTTTATTTTTTTTATAAATTGATTACTTTCGCTACTCTATTAAAATAATAGATAATGTCTTTTAATGAATATAAAAAATTAGATCTTATATCGATTTCTGAAGATGTATCAGCCTTTTGGGAAAAGAAATCTATTTTCAATAAAAGTATTTCTAATAGAAAAAAAAATAAACCTTTCATTTTTTATGAGGGCCCTCCTTCAGCTAATGGGGTTCCTGGTATTCATCACCTAATGGCGCGAGCAATAAAAGATATTTTCTGTAGGTTCAAAACTCAAAAAGGATTTTTAGTTGAAAGAAAAGCTGGTTGGGACACCCATGGTCTTCCGGTGGAATTAGGAGTAGAAAAAGAGTTAGGAATTACAAAAAATGAAATCGGAAGATTCATAACTATTGAAGAATATAATGATGCATGTAAAAAGGCGGTCATGCGTTATACGGATTTATGGAATAAACTGACAAAAAAAATGGGTTACTGGATTAACATAGATCATCCATATGTAACTTTTAATCCAAAATATATGGAAAGTGTTTGGTGGTTGATTAAACAAATCTATAGTAAGGGGTCATTATACAAGGGATATAGTATTCAACCATATTCCCCAAAAGCTGGGACTGGGATTAGTTCTCATGAATTGAATCAACCTGGAACCTATAAGGATGTCACAGACACATCCGTTACTGCTATGTTCAAAACTATAAAATCAAGTTTACCAAAATCATTAAAAAATGATGAAGAATTATATATTCTTGCTTGGACAACAACTCCTTGGACTTTACCCTCAAATACTGCGTTAACAGTTGGAAAAAAAATAAAATACTTAATCATTAAGACTTTCAACCAGTATACATCTCTTTCTATAAGAGTTTTAATTGCAAGCAAACTGGTTGAAAAGCAATTTGGAAAAAAATACAAATTAGTTGAAAACCCTTCTCAACTTAAAACTTACAGCAAAATAAGTAAAGAGATCCCATATTTTATTGAGACTAGTTGTTTGGGTAAAGATTTAATTAATATTAAATATGAGAAATTGTGGAAGGAATCGCCACCTCCAATTAACAATCCTGAAAATGCTTTTCGAGTAATTGAAGGGGATTTTGTTACTGTAGATGATGGAACTGGAATTGTTCACACAGCTCCAACATTTGGGGCAGATGATGCTACAGCCGCCAAAAAAGCTGTCCCTGAAATTCCCCCTTTATTGATTCTTGACGAAAACAAAAAATATGTTCCTTTGGTTGATCTAGACGGTAAGTTTAGAAAAGAACTTCCTTCTCTTGCTGGAAAATATGTAAAAAATGAATATTACTCAAAGGAAAAAATACCTGATCGTTCAGTAGATATTGAAATCGCGATAAAACTCAAAGAAGAAAATCTGGCCTTTAAAGTTGAAAAATATAAGCATTCATATCCTAACTGCTGGAGAACAGATAAACCAATACTTTATTACCCATTAGAATCCTGGTTTATTAAAATAGAGAAAGCTCGAAATGAGATGGTTGATTTGAATAAATCAATTAATTGGAAACCAAAATCAACTGGCGAAAAGCGATTTAGTAATTGGCTGTCCAATGCTAATGATTGGAACTTATCTCGTTCAAGATTTTGGGGAATTCCTTTACCAATTTGGTCTTCTAAGGATAAATCTGAAATAAAAGTTATTGGATCTATTTCTGAATTAATATATGAAATAAATAAGTCAATAGATTTTGGATTTATGAAAAAAAACCCTTTTGAAAATTTTATTTTGGGGGATATGTCAGATAAAAATTATAATAAAATNGATTTACATAAAAATATAGTTGATAAAATAATTTTNACTGATAAANAATCTAAAACCCCCTTATATCGTGAAAATGATTTAATAGATGTATGGTTTGACTCNGGAGCAATGCCTTATGCNCANTGGCANTATCCATTTGAAAANAAAGAAAAGATCGATAANGANAANGCATATCCTGCTGANTTCATAGCAGAAGGAGTTGATCAAACAAGAGGTTGGTTTTACACNCTTCATGCNATTAGCTCANTAGTTTTTAATAAAAAAGCNTANAAAAATGTAATNTCAAATGGTTTAGTCTTGGATAAAGAAGGACAAAAAATGTCNAANAGACTTGGAAATAGTATAAANCCTTTCGANACNNTNGAAAAATANGGCCCTGANGCAACAAGATGGTATATGATATCAAATGCTAATCCATGGGATAATTTAAAATTTGATTTANATGGAATATTAGAAGTTCAAAAAAAGTTTTTTGGAACNATNTATAATATCTATTCATTTTTTAGTTTATANGCCAATATTGATGGTTTTATNCCAAATAANAANGAATATANTNNCAAACAAAAAAATGAACTTGATNACTGGATATTATCTGAANTAAANACNCTNATTNTNCAAGTANATCGTTATTATGAGGATTACGAACCAACAAAAGTTTGTAGNNCAATTTCTGAATTTGTTCAAGAAAANTTAAGTAATTGGTATGTTAGANTAAATAGAAGAAGNTTTTGGAAAGGTGAATATGGANCAGATAAAAATTCTGCNTANCAAACCNTATANGACTCNCTNATCACAATAACAAAAATNTCAGCTCCAATAGCNCCATTTTANATGGATCATTTGTANANGNATTTNATAGAAANTTTTCCAGANCAAAAAAATCCTGAATCTGTNCACTTGACNGATTTTCCATCNGCAAATGAAAATAAAATTGATTTAACTCTACAAAANAGAATTAATAAAGCNAGAGTTATTACTTCACTTGCATTATCACTNAGAAAAAAGGAACAAATNAAAGTTCGTCAGCCNTTAAAAAGAATAATNATTCCTGTAAATACANAAAAAGAGCGTCNAGATATANTTTCNATAGAAAAGCAATTNAAGTCTGAAATTAANGTAAAAGAAATTNAAATAATCAATGGNAATAGTGGAATANTAGTAAAANAAATAAAACCTAATTTTAAAATTTTAGGNCCACGTTTTGGAAAGGAAATTAAACAGATATCNCTATTAACANGTAAAATGACANCNAAAGANATATTNAATCTGGAGCAAAATGGTGAAATTGAATTAGTAATTAATGAAAAAAAGATTAAATTAGCTCGAAGCGATTTTGANATCAGTTCAAAAGATATTGAAGGTTGGCTAGTTGCTCATAGNAATNCTTTGACTGTTGCACTTGACATAACATTAACNAAAACTTTAATTGAAGAAGGNATCGCTAGAGAATTTGTAAATAGAGTTCAAAATTATAGAAAAGATTTGGGGCTNGAAGTAACTGATACTATNCANATATGNATAACANCTNACAANATTTTAAACCNAGTTTTAATCTCTTTTAAAAAATATATACAAGANGAAACNCTCGCTGAGTCTATAACAANAACNAATAAANAANATACTGGGNTAAATTTAGAATTTGATAAAGTAAAAACTTTTCTAATGATCAAAAAAATATATTAAATGGAAACTACTAACCGATACAGTGATAAAGATCTAGNAAAATTNAGAAAGCTTATTGANGAGAAAATGATTAAAGCTAATGAGGATTTAAACCTTTTAAAAAGTTCATANATGAATGATGGTGATAATGGAACAGAGGATACCTCNCCAACTTTTAAAGCTTTTGAGGANGGNTCTGAAACTATGTCCAAGGANGCTAATGCTCAACTTGCATTGAGACAAGAAAAATTTATACGTGATTTAAAAAATGCANTAATTAGAATTGAAAANAAAACATANGGNATATGTAGAGTNACAGGAAAGCTAATTAACAAGNANCGCTTAAATCTGGTNCCCCATGCNACNCTNAGCATNGANGCAAAAAATATGCAGAAATAATTTATATATNTTAACNAGATTAANATTCATATTGGTAATATGAAATCCAAACNTATTTATGAGCTAACTCCAAAAAGAGCCTTTATTCTTATTNTTNCAATTTTATTAATNGANCAAATATCTAAATTTTATATTAAATTAAATTNCCCCATNACTATCTANAGTGANGATGCTATTATTAATTGGANGTTTTTTAAAATACTTTTNGTTGAAAATAAAGGAATGGCTATGGGTGCAAGNCTTGAAAANATAATTCCATTTTTNAATGANAAAAATGCNAAGTTAATACTNACTNTNTTTAGACTAGTTGCAATTGNAGCAATCGGATTATGGATGAAAAAATTNTTCNAAAANTCTANTTCAGTTCATTTAAAATGGGCTCTATGTTTAATAATTGCTGGTGCNATTGGNAATATAATTGANTCTGTTTTTTATGGNGTNATTTTNAGTGACAGCNATGGACAAGTAGCTACACTTCTNCCTAAAATAGGATATGCNCCNCTGTTTTATGGAAATGTAGTAGATATGATTCAATTCCCTTTATTTGAATGGACTTGGCCTAGTTGGATNCCATTCATAGGTGGTCAAGATTATTTATTTTTTCAATACATNTTCAATATTGCAGATTCATCAATTACTTTTGGTGCAGCAATAATTATATTTTTTAATAAAAAAATATTTATTGAAAATTAAAAATGCTATTGGAGGTGATTGCATAGTTTAATGCAATATCATTTCTAGATATACCTGATATAGATTTCACAGGTTCAAAAAGTGAGATNCCTATTTTAATGACATCATCCCTGCAGTTTTTTAAAAACCTATCATAATAACCTTTTCCATATCCAACTCTATTTCCGTTAAGATCAAAAATATATAATGGAACAATTATAACATCTAATTCCTGAGGAAAAATAATTTTATTATTATATTTTTGAGGCTCTGGTATTCCATAAGAATTTTCTTTAAGAATTGTTTGTTTGGTCAATAAAATATGTTCAAGATTATTTAAGTCAATTAATCTTGGGACTACAACTTTTTTATTTTTTTGAGCAAGCATACTCAAAATAAATTTTGTTTCAATTTCATTATTTTTTTTTGAAGTCAAAAAAATGTGATAGAACTCTTTATCCCAAATTGGAATATCAAGGAGTTTTTTACTGATTAGGATACTCCTTTTATTGATTTGATAATCAGACAAATTTTTTCTTTTTAAACTGTAANTATTNNTTAACTCTGACTTNTTATTTTTCATAGTTTATATTACTTAAATTTAATGTTNATATTAATAATTGAGATAAAGTTTATTAACTAGATAAACTAAATTTAACTAATGAAAATTTCTAATCTTGAGATTCAAATAAGAATATTACCGGAAAATCCTGGAATATATAAGTTTTTTGATAACCAAAATAATATAATATATATAGGTAAAGCAATAAATATTAAGAAAAGAGTAGTTTCATATTTCAATACAAAACACACTCATTTTAGAACTAAACTATTAGTTAAACAAATATTTAAAATTGAAAATATTGTTGTTGAAACTGAAATGGATGCTTTATTGCTGGAAAATAATTTAATTAAAAAATTCAAACCGAAGTATAATGTTCTTTTGAAGGATGATAAAACTTATCCATGGATTTGCATTGAGAAAAAACCAAAACCAAGAATCTATTATACTAGAAGGTATGATAGAAGTAAAGGAGAGTTTTTTGGGCCATTCACGAATGTTAAAAGTGTTAAATTTTTAATCAAATTAATTAAAAATGTTTACCCATTTTTAAATCATGATCTAATTCATTTACTCAAAAAGGGCGATGAAGAAATAACTTCTTCTGAGATAAAAAAAAACTTTCTAGCTATTAAATCAATGATTAAAGGGAATTTTAAAGATTCTCTTAATGATTTTAAATTGAAAATGGAGAAATTATCATCTCAGATGAAATATGAAGAGGCCCAAAAAGAAAAACAAAAAATTGATATTCTATTAAATTATCAAGTTAAATCTACTATTGTTAATCCTAAAATAACCGATATAGATGTCTATTCAATCTTCACAGATGAAATTTTTTCTTATGTAAATTTTATGCAAATTTCTCATGGAGCAATAATTAGTTCCTATACTTTAGAGGTGAAAAAAAAATTAAATGAAAANGACCTGGAAATNCTAAAAATATCAATAATAGAGTTAAGGCAACGTTTTAATTCTAAATCTAAAGAAGTTCTAATACCCTTTNATATTAACCTTGGTGATGNGATAAAATGTATNGTTCCAAAATCAGGGGATAAAAAAAAGCTTGTAGATTTATCACTGAAAAATGCTAAATCTTTCAGGATGGAAAGATTCAAGCAAATAAAAATAACTGACCCAGAAAGACATTATAAAAGATTACTGTCTCAAATAAAGGCTGATTTAAGATTAAAATCAAATCCTTTTCACATAGAATGCTTTGATAATTCGAATCTTCAGGGTGAAAACCCAGTTGCTTCCTGTGTTGTTTTTAAAAATTCCAAACCATCTAAAAATGAGTATCGACATTATAATATAAAGACAGTCAAGGGTCCTAACGACTATGCCTCAATGGAGGAAATTGTATTTAGAAGGTATTTTCGGCTAAAAAATGAAAAAAAATCACTACCTCAATTAATAATTATTGATGGTGGGAAAGGACAGCTTTCATCTGCAATCAAAAGCCTTAAAAAATTAAATCTACAGAATAAAATTGCAATTATTGGAATTGCTAAAAGGTTGGAGGAAATATATTTTCCAAATGATCCCATTCCCTTATACCTAGATAAAAAATCAGAAACCTTAAAAGTTATTCAAAATCTAAGAAATGAAGCTCACAGGTTTGCCATCAAACTNCACAGAAANAAAAGAAGTAAAAATNTTTTTGTTTCAAACTTGGATAATATTAAAGGAATAGGAGAAAAGACTAAGNTAAAACTTATTAAAGATCTTAAATCATTTAAGAAAATAAAAAAAGCGTCAAAGAAAGAATTGATTAACTCAATAGGAAAATCTAAAGCAGAAATTTTNTATGATTTTATAAATTCAAATTATAAATAATATTATCTCAATCCCTTTAATTAATGAAATCTATTTTTANAAGAACTTTTCAATTAGTATTTTTATGTTTAAGCCTCTCTTGTTTTTTAATATCAGCCCAAATAAATCAAACAAAAAAAAAAGATGATTATCTAAAAGAAAAACAGATTGTATTTAAAGATGGGGAATGGCTTGAGTTTAGAATACATTACGGATTTTTTAATGCAAGTTATGTTACTCTCTCTCTAGAAAAAGAAAAATTTAATGAATATGATGTATTTCATTCAAAAGGTTATGGAAAGACAACAGGCCTTCTAAGATTATTTTTTAAAGTAGAAGATATATATGAAAGTTATTTTGATATTAATAAAACTCTACCGCTGAGGTTTATCAGGAAAATCGATGAAGGTGGATATACAAAAAATACAATTATTGATTTCGATTTAGTTAATCAAAAAGCATACGTTAACGATATAAAAAATGGTGAAAAGTCAAATCACAAAATTAAAAAAAACACCCAAGATTTGATATCTACATTTTATTACTTAAGAAATTATTTTTCTTTAGATGAAATAAAAATAAACGAAAGCTTTAGAGTAAATATTTTTTTTGATAAAGAAAATTATGATTTTAATTTAAAATTTTTGGGGATTGAAGTTTTAGATACAAAATTTGGTCAAATTGAGTGTTTGAAGTTTATTCCAATTGTTCAAAANGGCAGAGTTTTTAATGAAGAGGAAAGTATTACTCTTTGGGTTTCAAATGATTTAAATAAAGTTCCTATTCGNATTCAAGCNGATATTNCAGTTGGATCTATTAANTGTGACTTGGAAAACTTTAAGAACCTAAAATACCCATTCAAAATAAGAATCAATCCTAAATGAAGTTTTTAATAACTTTAATTGATACTATTATTTTGTTCTGTGATTTTTGATGAACTTTAAAAAAAAAATAATTTGAAGAAAATTTATTCCCTTAATGCNTTAATTTTTATTTTCTTTTTTTCTGGATGTGGATTTAACCACGATTCAAAAAATAATTCTTCAAAACAATTAGAATATATTCCAAATATTGGATATGGATATGACCTNAATAAATTTAAAATAAATAACAAAAAAATAAGGAGAGGCGACACTTTTGGAGCAATCCTTGAGTCTCATGGAATAGACTATCCTGAAGTATATAATATTTTAGAAAAAACTAACAACCAAGTAAATACAAGAAAGCTTATTGTTGGAAAAACATACAAATTATTATATACAAAAGATTCTATTCTAACACCCTATGCTATGATATACGAACGAGATCTTTCATCATATTGGAAAATTCAATTTCGTGATAGTATTTTCGGGGAAACGATAAAAAAACCAATAAAAATTGTTACCCTTCAAGGGTCAGGTGTAATAAACAGTTCATTATACGAAACAATGCTAGATAGTGGACTTAATGACCANCTTACCTATTATTTATCNGATGTTTATGCATGGACTATTGATTTTTTTAGACTACAAAAAGGAGATCGTTTCAAGGTAATTTATACAGAAAAATTTGTTGATGATTCTATCTCTCTCGGNGTTGAAGAAGTTATTGCAGCTTATTTCGAACATAAAGGAAAAGGACTTTATGCTTTTAAATTTGAATCAGAAAGAAAAAAAGGAATTATAGATTATTTTGATGAAAATGCTAAAAATCTTAGGCGTGCCTTTTTAAAGTCACCTGTGAAATTTTCAAGAATTTCATCAAGATATAATTTAAAAAGAAGGATTGCGCTNTATGGAAATAAAATTAGACCTCATAAAGGAACTGATTTTGCCGCNGCAATAGGAACTCCAATTATGGCAACTGCGAATGGAACTGTAACAAAGTCNTCGTACTCCAAAGGAAATGGAAATTATGTTACAATTANACACAATAATATTTACAAGACGCAATATCTTCATATGAAAAAAAGAAAAGTTAAAAGAGGTCAAGGTGTAAAACAAGGAGATATTATTGGTTGGGTGGGGATGACAGGTTATACCTCCGGACCACATGTTTGCTATCGATTTTGGAAATATGGTAAACAAGTTGATCCATTTAGACAAAAATTACCACAGGCTAAACCAATATCCAAAATCCTAAAAAAGGAATATATATCTTTAATGTCACCAATAAAAGAAGAATTGGATTGTGTCCCATTTGAACCAGAATTTTTAAAAAATAAACTAGCTCAAAATATAGAAATAACCAAAAAATGAAAAATATAAATCCAACAACTTTAAAGTCTTGGGAAAAAATTTCTGCCCATTTTGATATAATTAAACATAAAAACATTATCGATTTCTTCAAAGAAAACAAAAGTCGTATGAAAGAAATGTCTTATGAATGGGAGGACTTCTATTTCGATTTTTCAAAGAACAGAATTGATGAAAAAGTTTTAAAAATTATGAGTGGTATGGCGGTTGAGGCTGGCCTATCTGATGCCATAAAAGACTGTTTCAGTGGTAAAAAAATTAATGTGACCGAAGATAGGTCTGTTTTACATACTGCCGTAAGAGATTTTTCAAATGAAAAATTAAATCATAATGGATTAGACGTAATTCCTGAAATTAGACGTATAAGAAAAAAAATCAAAGAAGTATCTGACAAATTGATTAATGGGAATTGGAAAGGATATACTGGAAAAAGAATCACACATGTTGTAAATGTTGGGATTGGAGGTTCTGATTTAGGACCCAAAATGGTTTGTGAAGCTCTAAGTTTTTATAAGAATCATTTTAAAACACTTTTTGTTTCAAATATTGATGGAGATCATGTTATGGAAATATTAAAAGATTGTCCTCCTGAGACAACCTTATTTATAATTGTTTCGAAAACATTTACAACTCAAGAAACACTAACTAATGCAGAAACAATTAGATCTTGGTTTCTAAAGGAGGCTAATAAAAATGATATTTCAAAACATTTCATAGCAGTTTCATCAAACCTTAAAAAAATTGAGGAGTTTGGAATCGATAAAGAAAATATATTTCCAATGAAAAATTGGGTAGGTGGAAGGTTCTCTTTATGGAGTGCAGTTGGACTTATTATAAGTATTTCCTTGGGTTATGAAAATTTTGAAAAATTATTAAAAGGTGCAAATTCAATGGACAAGCATTTCAAAGAAGCTCCATTCGATGAAAATATACCAGTTATAATGAGCTTTATTAGTATTTGGTACAATAATTTTTATGGATCTGAAACTGAGGCAATAATTCCCTATACTGAATACCTAAAATCCTTCCCTCAATATCTTCAACAAGCTTCAATGGAAAGTAATGGAAAATCCGTAGATAGGAATGGAGATCCCGTAAATTATCAAACTGGAACTATAATTTGGGGTTCGACAGGAACTAATGCTCAACATGCATTCTTTCAATTAATTCACCAAGGGACTAAACTTATTCCTGCAGATTTTATTGGTTTTAAAAAATCTCTTCATAAAAAAAATGTTCATCACGATAAATTAATCGCAAATTTTATTGCCCAAACTGAAGCTTTAATGATAGGGAAAAATCAAAAAGAATTAGCAAGTGAAAAAGTACCAAGCGATCTGATTCCATATAAAATTTTTGATGGTAACAAGCCAACAACTTCAATTTTCATTGAAAAGTTGACTCCATATAATCTTGGGGCTTTAATAGCAGCATACGAGCATAAAATATTTTCACAAGGTATTCTTTGGAATATTTTTAGTTTTGACCAATGGGGAGTTGAGCTTGGAAAGAAATTAGCCAATAATGTCTTTGAGACTATTAATTCTAAAAAAATTATCAAAGACAATTCATCTACAAAAAATTTAATTAATATTTATATGAATTCTTAAATATTCAATCCTGTGGGTTGAAAACTTAATTCATTGAAACGAAATTGCTTTGATTAGTAACTGAAGGTTTGAATTTCCATTAAAGTTGTTTAGTTCTAAATGACCTAAAACAGAAAATTCATTTTTCATTTTTATTTTTGAAATATATTTACCCATTTCAAAGCCGATTCCGTCCATTATTGACCCTGACTTATCTGTAATTCGAATTTTTAAATGATTATTATCATTACCTACTGTCCTTGAGCCACCATTATCTACACAATTTTTAATACAAAAAAGCGGCTGTTGATTATTTGGTCCAAATGGTCTCATTTGATTTATAATTCTATAAACTGATAAAGTAAGTTGACTTAAAGAAACATCTAAATCGTATTCAAACGAGGGAACTAATTGGTCAGATAAAATCTTATCTGATACAACTTTATTAAATGCCTTTTTAAAATCATTATATTTTTCAGGTAATAAAGTTAAGCCAGCTGCATATTTGTGACCTCCGAATTGAATTAAATGATTTGAACAATTAGAAATTGATTCGTAAATATTAAAATCCTTTACAGATCTTGCCGATCCTGAATAAATATTTTTTGATTTAGTAAAAACTATAGTTGGTCGGTAATAATATTCCATCAATCTTGATGCAACTATCCCAATAACGCCCTTATTCCAATCTGGACGATATACAACAGTAGTTTTTTCATCTGGGTAAGATAATGTTTCGGCTTGTTCTATTGCTTCCTTTGTTGTTTTTTCATCAATTAATCTTCTTTCACTATTAAGAAGTTCTATGGATCTTGCTCTAGGTTCAATATCATTATCATTATCACATATTAATAGTTCAAGGGCATATTTTCCATGCTTTATTCTTCCTGCCGCATTAATCCTAGGTCCAATTTTAAAAGCTAAATCAGATACATTAATATTTCTATTTATATTTTTTAAAAAAGTCTTTATTGATTTTCTAGGAGTTCTATTAATTGTTTGAATCCCAAAATAAGTTAGTATTCTATTTTCATTCTCAATAGGGACAATATCCGAAGCAATAGCAATTGCTACGAAATCTAGAAACTCTTGAATTTCATTTATAGTTTTTCCTTGTTTTTGATTTACAGCTTGAATTAATTTAAATACTATTCCACAACCACACAATTCTTTAAAAGGATATATACAATCTTTTTGTTTCGGGTTCAAAATAGCACTTGCTTTTGGTAAATTGACTGATGGCTTATGATGATCACAAATAATAACTTTTATACCAAATGAATTTGCTAATTCAATTTTTTCAATAGCCTTAATTCCACAGTCTGTTACAATAAGAACTTCTATAGATTCTTCATTAGCTTTTTTAATTGCATCAAACGATAATCCATAACCTTCTTTATAACGATCTGGTATATACCTTAATGGATCAAGTCCAAATTTTTTAAAAAATAGATGAAGTACTGCTACTGATGTTATTCCGTCTACATCATAATCTCCATAAATCATTGCCTTTTTATTGTCCTCTATAACTTCAAAAATTATTTTAACAGCTTTACTCATATCTTTCATTAAAAAGGGATCATGCAATTGATTTAAATCTGGTCTAAAAAAATTCTTTGCATCAGAGAAGGAACTAACGCCTCTCAAAATAAGTAAGTCTGAAATAACCTTTGGAACTTTAATTTCTTTTTGAAGATTCTGGGAAGTCTCTAAGTTTGTTAAGGTTTTTAATTTCCATGATTTTTCCATCAATTCTCTTTTAAAGAAGAAATACAAATTACAAATTCTCCTTTTGGTTTGTTTTTTTCATAAAATTCAATTGCCTTACAAATTGAACCTCTGAATTGAGTCTCAAATTTTTTAGTAAGTTCTCTAACAATACTTATTTCTCGACTCTCATCAAAAAACTGTACAAATTGTTTTAAGGATTTTAAAATTCTATGTGGAGATTCATATAATATAACTGTTCTTTGTTCATTTGCTAATTCTTCTAGTCTCTTTTTTCTTCCTTTTTTGATTGGTAAAAATCCCTCGAAAACAAATCTATCAGTCGGAAATCCACTTTGTATAATAGCAGGAATAAGAGCAGTTGGTCCAGGAAGACAAAAAACCTGAAAGCCACTAACAATTGATTCTCTTACTAATAAAAATCCTGGATCAGAAATTCCAGGAGTTCCAGCATCTGATATAACCGCAACATTATTTTTTTGTTCGAGTTTTCTCATAATGCTGTTTAACTTTATATGCTCATTGTGTTTGTGAAAACTTTCTAGCCTGCCTTTTATTGAATAATGATTGAGTAATTTCTTGCTAGTTCTTGTATCCTCTGCATAAATTACATCAGCATTTTTTAATATCTCGATTGCTCTGAAAGTTATGTCTGCCAGATTTCCAATTGGAGTTGGAACAATGTATAGGGGCATTTATATATCTTTAGTTTTATACGTCAAATCGCTTTTTTAAAATATCTAGAAATCTTTTCTCAAGTATTTTATTTTCATTCCATGAATTATACTTTGGTTTAACTTTATTTTCAATAAAGCTTACAGTTGATTCCCAATTGTTAAATACAATAAGTTTAGACATAGTTTCAACATATTCCTTGTTATTGTTATTAAATAACTTTTGAACAAAAGCTAAACGATCATTTAAATCTATTTTAAATTCACTTGCAAAAAGGTCATTGACGTTCTGTTCTATTTTATCATCCTTTTTAATGTTTATAGATTCCTTTCTCTCAAATGAAATAACTTCCGGATCAGCTTCAATAAATGTTGAACTAATACTGGTCTCAGGCATTTCAGGTATCATATCCTTTATTGTTTCAATTAAGGGCGTTACTGTTTGCTTTTCATTATCAAAAGTATTAATATCTCTATCATTTATAAAGCTCAAATTATTATCATCCATATATTTTTTTAGACTGTTTTTCTCATCAAAGGAATTGTAGTTTTTAAAAAGAATTGCTTTCTCAAAAAGTTCTAATGACAAGTCATAGAATTCTTGTGAGGAACTACCTTTTTTCAATTTAAGAATTTGTTTTGCTAAGTTTTTTATATCATCTCCAAATGAGCTATCCATCATCTATAGTTTTTAATACATTTGTTTTATGGGATTAATAATTAACTGCCTAAATGGAATTTACAAAATGTTTTTAGAAAAAACCAAAAACTTACATAAACAATTTTGTTGTATCAAAGTTGTTTTTAGATCATTTCTTTTTTATAAAACAATACAACTAATCATAAAAAGAAATTAAATGGCACAACTAAACATCTATTTAAATCGATTAGAGCACAATCTAAATTTTTTAAAATCTATATCACCAGATAAAAATAGCTTGATTGGCGTTGTAAAGGCAAATGCGTATGGTCATGGAATCATAGAAATATCAAAAAAGCTTGTTAGTATGGGAGTGTCGAGGCTTTCAGTTGCATCTGTTTCAGAAGGAAAATTACTCAGAGAAAATGATATTAATTGTAATATTATAGTCTATTATCCAGATCCTTTTGAATTGAATGATATAATTAATTATTCACTTGAACCTGCTATCTATTCAAAAAGAATATTGAAAAAGCTCATAAAATTATTAGATAAAAGTAAAAGAGATTTTTCTGTTCATTTAAAATTTAATACTGGATTAAATCGGCTTGGATTTAAATTCGAAGATATAGAATGGGTAATTAAAAAAATTGATAAAGCACGCTTAAGAGTTTTATCTGTTTATTCTCATTTATCTGCAAGCGAGGACAAAAAAAATAATTTAAACACAAAAAAACAACTTAAAATTTTTAATGAAATTAAATCAAAATTTTATGATTTAAACTCTGAGATAAAATATCATTTATTAAATAGTTCTGGTATTTTTAATTACCCGGAACATCAATATGATTGGGTAAGGTCTGGAATTTCTCTATATGGATATTCTAATAACTCTGACTGGGATAAAAATTTATTACCAGTAGCAGAACTTAAAACAAAAATTATTCAAATTCATAATGTAAAAAAAGGTGAGTCTGTTGGATATAATAATGGCTGGATCGCAAAAAAAAAATCAAAAATAGCTATTATTCCTATAGGTCATGCAGACGGAATTGGTAGATATTTTAAAAATAGAAATGTTACTGTTAAAATAAATCAATTAAAAGCACCTATAATCGGTAATATTTGTATGGATATATTTATGATTGATGTATCTCATATTCAATGTAAAGAATGGGACGAAGTGGTTATTTTTGATCAAAAAAATCCAGCAAACATTTTTGCGGAATCAGCAGGAACTATTTCTTATGAAATTTTATCTAGTCTAGGTAATAGAATTAAACGTGTTTATATTTCATAGGGTTTATTATTCAAATTGTTATAAAATGAGATATATTACCAGATCGTATTTTTTTAATGTAATTTAGAACTCAAAATTATTTTATGAAAATAGCTTTAATTGGTGCTACTGGTATGGTTGGAAGTGTGATGCTTAAAGTTTTATATGAACGTAAATTACCTATATCTGAACTGATACCAGTTGCTTCAGATAAGTCAGTGGGAAAGGAGATTACCTTTAATGGAAAAAAAATTAAAATAGTCTCTTTAGATGAATCAATTAACTTAAGACCTCATATAGCTCTTTTTTCTGCTGGCGCATCTATATCAAAAGAATGGGCTCCAAAATTTCAAAAAGTTGGAACTACTGTTATTGATAATTCCTCAGCATGGAGAATGGATCCAAAAATAAAACTAATTATTCCAGAAATAAATGGTAAAATTTTAACTACAAAAGACAAAATAATAGCCAATCCAAATTGTTCAACCATTCAGATGTTGGTTGCCTTAAGTCCGATACATAAATTATTCAAAATAAAGCGTATTGTTGTTTCCACTTATCAGTCAATTACAGGTACTGGAGTTAAAGCAGTTAAACAATTAGAAAATGAATTTAACAACATAGAAGGAGAAATGGCATATCCTCATCAAATTCACAAAAATGCGATTCCTCATTGTGATGACTTTACTCAAAATGGGTATACTAAAGAAGAAATGAAGTTAGTAAATGAAACTCACAAAATTCTAGATGACTATTCGATTGGAATAAGTTCAACTGCAGTTAGAATTCCTGTAATTGGTGGCCATAGTGAATCAATAAATATTTCCCTTGAAAATAGAACTAATGTCAAAGAGATAAAAGAGGTTTTGAAAAACTCTTTTGGAATAGTCGTTGAAGATGATATTGTTAATAACGTATATCCAATGCCTTTAAACTGCGAGGGAAGTGATGAGGTTTACGTTGGAAGAATAAGAAAAGATTTATATGAAGAAAATACTTTTAATCTCTGGGTAGTTTCAGATAACCTAAGAAAGGGTGCGGCAACAAATACAATACAAATAGCACAGCATTTAATAAATAATTCTATTCTTTAGAAAGTTTCCATGAACTTTGTTGTATAGTTCCCATTAATGAACTCAGGGTTATTCATTAATTTTTTATGAAAAGGAATTGTGGTTTTAATTCCTTCAACTATAAATTCATCAAGGGCACGTTTCATTTTATTTATAGCCTCTTCTCTTGTTTGAGCAGTTGTTATAAGTTTAGCAATCATAGAGTCATAAAATGGGGGTATTATGTACCCACTATACACATGAGTATCTAGTCTGACTCCATGACCTCCTGGAAAATGAAGAGTCTGAATTTTACCAGGGCTTGGTCTAAAATCATTTTCAGGGTCTTCAGCATTAATTCTGCACTCTATTGAGTGCATTTTAGGAAAATAATTTTTTCCGCTTATTGGGATACCAGCAGCAACTTTAATCTGTTCTCTAATAAGATCAAAATCAATTACCTGCTCAGTTATGGGATGCTCAACTTGAATACGCGTATTCATCTCCATAAAGTAAAACTTTTTATTTTTATCAACTAAAAACTCAATTGTACCTGCGCCTTCATATTTAATATACTCTGCAGCCTTTATGGCAGCTTTTCCCATAGAGTCTCTTAAAGAATCCGTCATGAAAGGGGATGGTGTTTCTTCTGTTAATTTTTGATGACGTCTCTGTATTGAGCAATCTCTCTCTGACAAATGACATGCTTTCCCAAAAGAATCTCCAACAATTTGAATTTCAATGTGACGTGGTTCTTCAATTAATTTCTCCATATACATTGCATCATTCGCAAATGAGGCAAGAGATTCCGCTTTTGCACTATCCCATGCTTTGGATAGATCATCCTCCTTCAAAACAGCTCTCATTCCTTTCCCCCCCCCTCCAGCAGTAGCTTTTAACATCACAGGATATCCAATTTTTTTTGCTAATTTATTTGCCTCATTAAGAGAGTTTAATATCCCATTTGATCCAGGAATTGTTGGGACTTTAGCTCTTTTCATAGTCTCTTTAGCAGATGATTTGTCTCCCATCTTATTTATCATATCTGCACTAGCTCCAATAAATTTTATTCCATGTTCATTGCAAATTTGTGAGAATTTTGAATTTTCAGACAAAAATCCATATCCAGGATGAATTGCATCAGCATTTGTGATTTCAGCTGCAGNAATTATATTAGCAGGTTTCAAATAAGATTCAGAACTTTGAGGAGGACCAATACAGACTGCCTCGTCAGCNAAACGAATATGAAGACTATCTCTGTCAGCAGTAGAATATACAGCAACTGTCTTAATACCCATTTCTTTGCAAGTTCTGATTATTCTCATTGCAATCTCTCCTCTGTTGGCGATAAGTATTTTTTTGAACATATTATATGAGTCAGGAAGGATCAACTAAAAATAATGGCTGATCAAACTCAATTGGTGTTTGATCGTCAACTANAATTTTAATTATTTTACAATCCATTTCACATTCAATCTCATTAAACAATTTCATAGCCTCAATAACACATAAGGTTTCTCCTTTTTTTACTTGAGAATTTAATTCAACAAAAGGTGGGGTGTCGGGTGAAGACCTTCTGTAAAAGGTTCCAATTATGGGAGATTTAATAACTGTATACTTTTCCTCTTTTTTTAATTCACTAGTTTCTTGCTTGGTTGACTCGACATAGGTATCATCTATTTGATCTTCTTTACTGTCAGGGGAACTGAGTGAAACTGGAATTTCATTTTTAACATTCGATTTATTAAACTCACCAGNNGATTTGATAGTAATCTTGAAATCATCTTTCTCAATCGTAACCTCATCAACTCCTGANTTAGATATAAATTTAATTAAATTTTGAATTTCTTTAATATTCATGTTTTCGAGTTATTAATAATCCTAGTTTTTACTCCAAATATAATAAGCCGCGCCCCAAGTATAACCTCCACCAAAAGCTGCAAAAATAATTTTGTCACCTTTTTTAAATTTTTTTTCAAAATCACAAAGGAGAAGAGGAATTGTGGCTGCAGTCGTATTTCCNTAATAGGCAATGTTTTTTAAAACTTTTTTTGGGTTTAATTTCATTTTTTCAGCTACAGATTCAATAATTCTCTCATTTGCTTGGTGAGCTAAAAGGTAATTTACATCCTCTCCGGAAATATTATTTCTTTGAAGAATTNTACTGCTAGCCTCTGTCATTGCNGAAACTGCAGATTTAAAAACCTTTCGTCCATCCATACTAAGATAATGATCTTGATTTAAAACAGATGTTTCAGTTGCAGGAAAAAGTGATCCCCCAGCTTTCACTTTTAGTGAGTCTCTATCTCCACCGTCACTTTTAAAATATTCATCTTGCCATCCAAGTTTGTCTTTGTTAGGTTCAAATAAGACTGCTCCAGCCCCGTCTCCAAAGATTATACATGTGCTCCTGTCTTCATAATTGATTAGTGAGGACATTTTGTCTGCTCCTATTACAAGGATTTTTTTGTAACGTCCAGATTCAATTTTTCCAGCAGCCATTGACATAGCATAAAGAAAACCAGAACATGCTGATTGTAAATCGTAACCAAATGCATTTGAAGCGCCAATCTTTGTAGCAACGTAAGCGGCAGTTGCAGCTATTTGCATGTCTGGCGTAGCTGTTGCAAGAATAATCATTTCTATTTCTTTTGGATCTATGTCATTTTTGGTAATAAGATTATTTGCAGCTTTAATTGCTAGGTATGAGGTCGCTTTACTTGGGTCACTCAAAATTCTTCTTTCTTTTATGCCCGTTTTATTCTGAATCCATTGATCATTAGTTTCAACCATAGACTCAAGTTTTTTGTTAGTCAACCTTTCATCAGGAACATATCCTCCTATTGCAGTTATTGAAGCATTAAGCGCATTTATTGATTTTTTTAATTGCGACATTAGATGACTTTTCTAGCTTGAATATTAAGTGAAGATATGATTTTTTTCATTAAATGAACACCCGCAATTCGGGGTGAAATTCATTCAAAAAAATTAAAATGTTANACTATTATGCTTCTGCAGTTTCAGAATTATCGACCAGCACCTTACCCCTATAATATAATTTACCCTCATGCCAATGGGCTCTATGGTAAAGATGATTTTCTCCTGTTGTTTTACAAGTTGCTATTTGACTTGGTGAAGCTTTATAGTGAGTTCTTCTTTTATCTCTTCTAGTTTTAGATATTTTTCTTTTGGGATGTGCCATTTTATTTTATTTTAATAAATTTTTTAATTTATTCCATCGAGGATCGGTCTTCTTTGAAAATTTTTTTTGGTTTGGTTTTANTAATTCTAGTTTGTCTAAAGTTTCTGATTTTAAAGTACCATTTTGAACACCTGGATGAACTTTTCTTTCAGGAATAGATAAAATAACTGTTTCATATATCTGTTGAGAAATATCTATATCTTTANCTCCAATTGGTAAAATAATTAACTCATCATTTTTACTTTCAAAAACTTTTCCAAACTTAACAGTAAAATTGAAATTAGATTGCACTGGTAACTTAAATTTTTCAATAGATAGATCACATAATACTTCAACAGATCCACTTATTAATAAGGAAAAATTTATNAATGTTTCCTGTTTTTCTATCTCAACTACAACTTTTAAGTTTACATTTTCAAAATCAAAAAAATTAAACTTTGCAAAGAACTTGTCGTCAATGTCAATTACTAAGCTTTGCTTTCCTTTTTTTAAACTTGCAAAATTGATTAAATAAGTATCCAAAGCTATAATGTTTAAACATTTGCGNTCGCAAATTTAAAATTTTTTTTAATGAATAAGCTATAAGACAGGAGTATTTATTTCAATTAAATTTATAATTTTTTCTAGATTTGAAAATTTTTACTGATTCTAATATCGCCTGCTTAAACGAATTTGGATTTGCAATTCCCTTTCCTGCAATATCAAATGCGGTTCCGTGATCGGGTGAAGTTCGAATAATGTTTATTCCGGCAGTAAAATTAACTCCTTCTCCAAAGGATAAAGTCTTAAAAGGTATTAATCCTTGATCGTGGTAAATGGCCAAGATTGCATCATATACTTTATATTTTTTTGAACCGAAAAAACTATCAGCGGGAAATGGACCTCTAATAGAGAGATTTTTTTTCGTTAATTTATTTAACAAAGGTTTTATAACTGTATCATCTTCATTACCAATTATTCCGTTATCTCCAGAATGCGGATTAATACTTAGAACAGCTATTTTTGGTTTTTCAATACTAAAATCTTCCCTTAAGCTTTTTAAAACACTTTGAATCTTCAAATTCAAAGATTTAGAAGAAACTTCTTTGGATACCTGGCTTAAAGGAATATGGTCTGTGAGCAAGGCAATCCTTAGCTTTCCCTTGATCATAAACATAAGCGGTTCGCCAATGAAATTTGATCCTAGGAAGTCCGTATGCCCAGTAAAATTAAAATCTTTAGAATGAATTGAATCTTTATTTATTGGGGCTGTTACTAAAACATCTATTCGATTATTTTTGATTGCATTTGTTGCATAAATAAGTGATTTCCTTGATATATTTCCAGCAAGTTTTGACTTTAAACCAAATTCTAAATTAAATTTTTCTGAATCAAAATCTAAAACATTTAGTTTATTTTCAGTTAAAAAATTCATATCATCCAGATAATTAATTTCAGTTTTTTTATCAAAATGTGATTTATTAAACTCGATAATNTTTTTTGGTGAAAAAACTATTGGTGTTAATTTTTTAAAAATACTTTTATCCTCAAAAGTTGATAGAATTATTTCTATACCTATTCCATTAGGATCTCCAATTGATATTCCAACTTTAATTTTATCCATTTACTAGTTTGTTCACTTAATTAATTAATTTTACTCATCAAAGGTAAATAATTTTAATCGTCATGTTTACAGGTATAATAGAGAGTTTAGGTGAAATAAAATCAATAGAAAAACAAGGTTCTAATATCAATTTTAAAATACAAAGTAAAATAACTTCGGAGCTCAAAGTCGATCAAAGTATCTCCCACAATGGAGTTTGTCTTACTGTTACCAAGGTTAATTTAAACAATTATGAAGTTACAGCTATTGAAGAAACATTAAAAAAAACAAATCTCAGCACGCTAAAAATTGGTAGTTTAATAAACCTTGAACGAGCAATGAAAATTAATCAACTTTTGGATGGTCATATTGTTCAAGGTCATATTGATCAAACGGGAAAATGCAGCTCTGTTAAAAATGAAAATGGTAGCTGGGTTTATTCTTTTGAATATGATGATTTAAAAAATAATATTACAATTGAAAAAGGATCCATTGCCATAAACGGGGTTAGTCTTACGGTTTTGGATTCAAAAAAATCATCTTTTTCAGTTGCAATTATTCCTCATACATACAAAAACACAAACTTTCATAAAATTATTAAAGGAGAAATTGTTAACTTAGAATTCGATGTTTTGGGAAAATACATCTCTAAAATGTATGAGATTTATAAATAAAGCATCATAAAAAACACTATTATGGATTTTCTTGAACTGACCACAATTCTTTTGTTGCTTGCATCATTCTTCTCAATAATTAATTTAAGATTACTTAAACTTCCACAGACAATTGGTCTAATGATTCTTGCTATAGGTCTTTCAATTAGTGTATTAATAATAGGATTAATTTCGCCACCATTCCTTGAAACAGTTAGTAATCTTATTGAAAGTTTTGATTTCCAAGTGTTGTTAATTGATGTTATGCTTCCTTTCCTGCTTTTTGCAGGTGCTATAAGTGTGGATGTTCATGAATTATTAAAAGATAAAATTACTATTCTTCTTCTTGCATCTTTTGGAGTAGTTTTTTCAACTTTTGTTGTTGGAACAGGTTTGTTTTGGATGGTTGAACAGCCTTTTCTTGGTTTAAATAATATCGGGCTTAGTTACGTAGATTGTTTACTTTTTGGAGCATTGATTGCTCCTACCGACCCAATAGCTGTTCTTGCAATGGTAAAAAAAATGAATCTTTCTAAAATTACTGAAACAAGAATTGCAGGAGAATCTCTTTTTAATGATGGTATTGGTGTTGTAATATTTTTAACATTATTAAATATAAAATTAGAAGGCATTGAAAATATATCAGCTGCAAGTATTAGTTCATTGTTTGCTACTGAAGTTGTGGGCGGTGTTGCATTAGGTGCATTAATAGGTTTTCTTGGATTAAAGCTCGTGAAATATATCGAAAATGAGCATGTAGAATTAGAAGTTCTGATAACTCTTTCATTGGTTTTACTTGTTTCCATAATCTCACATCAATTTCATTTTTCTGGGGTTTTAGGTGTAGTAGTAATGGGACTGTTCTTAAATAGAAATATTGATACTGATAAAGAAGAAGAAGGACTTCAAAAAGCGATGGGTGAATACGTGTACAAGTTTTGGCATCTTTTAGATGAAACTTTAAACGCAATTCTATTTATTCTAATTGGTCTAGAAATTATTCCAATTTTTCAAAATTTTCAAACTAGTTATTTATTGATATCAATATTAGTTATTCTGATTGTTTTAATGTCAAGAGGGATTGGAGTCTGGATTCCTATAAAATTTCTTTCCTTCTTCAAATCTTTTGAGAAAAGGACAGCTCTAATTATTACATGGGGAGGGCTAAGGGGAGGTCTAAGTATAGCCTTGGCTCTTAATCTTCCTAATCAAATTGGAGAAGGTAAAAATCTTATTTTATTTTTAACTTACATGGTAGTTTTGTTCACCATTTTAGTTCAAGGATTAACACTAAAGAAAATAGTTAAATAATTAATTTAATTTTAACAATTAAGTTAGCCTTAAAATTTTTTATATTAACAATTGTGTCCTATTTTTGAAATCAAAATGCTGTGACAACAGCTATGTTTAACTTAATTATGAAAGGAGGTGTCTATGTTTTATTTAAAATATTTAAGAACTAAAACTCAGCAGACACCTATAAATTATAGTCTGCTGTGATACAATTCTTAATCTTTAAAAAAAACAGGTCGATGGACCTGTTTTTTTATTGTTTATTTTTAAAAGCTTTGAGTTTTTCTGTTAATCTAGGAACTACATCGAAAGCATCTCCAACGACACCATAATCAGCAGCTTTAAAGAATGGTGCTTCTGGGTCATTATTAATAACAACCTTGATTTTTGAAGCGTTAATGCCTGCTAAATGTTGAATTGCTCCAGAGACTCCAATTGCAATATATAAATCTGAAGCAACTGGTTTCCCTGTTTGACCTACATGTTCACTATGTGGTCTCCACCCCATGTCAGATACTGGTTTTGAACAAGCTGTTGCTGCTCCTAACGTAGATGCCAAATTTTCAATTAAATGCCAATTTTCTGGACCTTTTAAACCTCTTCCACCTGAAATGACTATATCTGCATCAGCTATACTTACTGAGCCAGAAAGTCTATCAATTGCCTCAACCTTAATTTGATCATTTTTTGAAAATTTATCTGCTGCTATTATTTTGGGCTCACTTTTAGATTTAGTTATACCAAAAGAATTATTTGATACACAAATAATATTGATTTCTCCTTTCATGAGGGTATGATTGTATGCCTTGTTGGTAAAGCATGAACGCTTGAGAGTTAGAGGTTTATAAGTTAAAGGTTTTGATATTACATTTGATGCTAATCCAGCATTTAATTTTACTGCTATTAGTGGAGCTATATATCTAGAATCTGCNGAGGAACTCATAACTAAGATTTTGACATTCTCTTCTTTAGCATATTGAGAAATTGTATTAGCATAATTTTGAGCTGTAAATTGATCTAATGAATGATTATTAATCGATATAATTTTTTCAGCACCATAATTAGATAAAATGGATGGATCTTCAGCATTAATTGATATTGCTATTAGAGCCTGTTTTGTGTCTTTTGATATTTGTTTACCATAAGACAATGCTTCAAATGCGTTTTTTTTAAATTCTCCATTTTGACACTCTGTATAAACTACAATTGACATATACTTTAGTTTTAGATTACATTAGCCTCGTTATGTAAAAGGGTAATTAGTTCGTCTAGGTTTTCTGGATCTACAAACTTTACACCTTCTTTCAAAGGAGGTTTTTGAAATTTATTAATTTCTGATTTTGATTCGGAGCTACATGATTTGAAAACCTCTAACGGTTTTTGCCGAGCCTGCATTATACCACGCATATTTGGAATGATAAGATCTGATTCCTCTACCAAGCCTTTTTGTCCACCTACTACAATTGGTAATGAACAACTAACCTTTTCAATTCCACCATCGATTTCTCTTTTAGCTATAATTTTATCTTNATCTAAATCCAATGAAATACAGTTTGTAANAAAAGGTATTNCTAACATTTGAGCNANCATTCCAGGGACCATACCTCCATTATANTCAATAGATTCTCTNCCNCANATAATTAAATCNTATTTNTCTTTNNANCATATTNCTTTTANTTCTTCTGCAACAGAAAAACCATCCTGGGGCTTTATGTCAACTCTTATCGCTTTATCAGCACCAATAGCTAAACATTTTCTTAAAATTGGCTCAGAAGAATTATCCCCAACAGTCACTACCGTTACTGTCGCTTGGTTTTTTTGTTGAAACCAGATCGCTCGAGTTAATCCAAATTCATCATTAGGATTGATAATGAATTGAACCCCATTTGTGTCAAATATAGTGTCGTCATTACTAAAATTGATTTTCGATGTAGTGTCAGGAACATTACTGATACAAACTAAAACTTTCATTAAATATTAAATTTATTAAACAAATTTACAATAAAATATAATTAAATTGTAATTTAATTAAATAAAAAATGAAGATATTTCAAATAGATGTTTCTAAGATTAAAATGAATTTTTATCTATATTTGAATATGATTTTAATATATTTTACTAAAAGATAATTAAATTGAAAAAATCACAACATAAAAGAAAAAGAGGCCGTCCTAGTTTATCCCAAGAACTCAATATGGACAATTTACTTTCTGTAGCTCTTGAATATTTTTCTGATCTTGGTTTTGAAGGAACACAGCTTAAGTTTATTGCTGAAAAAACTGGAGTGACAAATCCGCTAATAAGCTATCACTTTAGCAACAAAGAAGAGTTGTGGAAAAGGTCCATTGATTACCTTTCAAAATTAATTATCGAAAAGTTTGAAGCTATTAGGTCTGATCTTAAGGATATAGAGGGCGTTCCAATGCTTAGATCATATACAAGACAGCTAATTTATTTTTGTGCAAAGAATCCTCCTTTCTACAAAATAATATATATGGAAATGGGTCAAAATAGCTGGAGGTCTGACTATTTGATTAATTCAATAATTGGTCCCTTAACAACTATAGGTCAAAGTGCACTAAATAAAGCTTCAGCTAATCCGAAATTTACGGCAATACCTCAACCAAATTTTGTGAGTATAATTTTTGGGGCTTGCTCTAGTTTTTTTATGTTAACTAGGCTCATTGAGCATCAATATGACATCAGTACATTTGAACATGTTCACATAGAAAAGCATGCTGATTTAGTTAATCAAATTATTTTTGATTCTTTTGAGTGATTTAGTTAAAAACTATTAATGTCTTGGGCGTAGGTTAAATCTTTTAGATGTTCTCTAACAATATAAGTGAAAACTGATTTTTCTTCTTGTTTCAAAATCATTCTAACTGCTTCTGGTAATTCTTTTTCGTCCCTCTCCGAGTTTAGGGGACAATTTTCTAAAAAATTATAGATTGTCGAGCCATTAAAATTAAAAATATTCATGCTTACAAATAATTCATTCTTATCATTTCTAAATGAGTCATGAGTTTCAATAGGTGGCTTTTCAACAATATCTTTTAAATAATTATTTTCATCCAAAATCATTAATGCAAATTTAGTTATTCTTTCTTCTGGAAACTTTAAAAAA
>PAHL01000061.1 GCA_002711185.1 Flavobacteriaceae bacterium | reverse complement strand
TTGAAGGTTCTAATAAATATTTTCAGTTCGTTAGTGGTTTCGCTGCTTTCGGTTTTACTTTTCTTCAGGCAATAGATTGGTTTTTTGAAAAATATGAAGTTGATGCATTTTACTTTAATCTAGTTTTAATTTTTCTTGTTTTTGGTTTTATATTATCGGTATTTTATTTTTTTTATTCGAAAAAAAATAAAGAAAAAAAAGATATTATTGATAATGGAAAACATTCACTCCTGTTCAGAGTTGGGAATGTAGTTGTTACATCAGCATTACTATTTCTTTTCATATACTTTTTTACAAAATCAAATACCCGAAAAGAGCTAATCGAAAATACCCTCCCGAAAATAATTAAAGCCTATGAATCTGGAGATAATTTATATGTTTTTAACAAAACCAAAAGCTTATTAAATGAATTTCCTGAAAATGAATTACTGAATTTTTATTTAAAAAAAGTTTCCTATAAAATCAACATTGAAACTGATATTGACAGTGTATCGATTAAAATAAAATATGCGAATGATTCATTATGGACAAACAAAGGTTTTTTACCTGTTGATAGTATTCTAGTTCCATATTTAAATACAAACGATTATCAGATTAAGCTTACGCACAAAAACTTTGAATACATTCCTAACCCAGAGGAATCAGGATTTATATCCATTAAAGGAATTAAAAATACTCCTAAAGAACATACTTTTAGACCTGGAAAAAATAATAAAGAAATATGGTTTCCAGGAATTTATCTTGGAGATAAAAATACTTGGAAAGGTTACTCTATTTCTAAAACTGAAGTCTCAAATTCAGAGTATAAAGAATTTATTGATGATAACGGATATAAAAAACCAAGGTATTGGGATTTTCCAATAAAAATAGGAGGAACAGTTTACGAATATGAAAATACAATAAAATTATTCAAAGACAGATATGATCAGTTTGGACCTGATTCCTGGTCTTATGGTAAATTTCCTGAAAATCAAGGAAATTTTCCTGTAACAGGAATTTCTTGGTTTGAAGCTAGAGCTTTTGCTAAATATAAGGGAATGAAATTACCTAATATTTTTCAATGGCTTGATTCAGCTCAACTTGCTGGATTTGAATTATTCACCCTCCCAAATACAGAAAATAGCAATTTAAATTCAAATTTTCTCAGAGAGGTGAACGATAAAAGAGGAATTAATTCTTACGGAATAAAAAATATAAGTGGAAATGTTAAAGAATGGACAACAAATCCGCACGGAAATAACAGATTTGCTATACTTGGTGGTGCTTATTTTGACAAATCATACAGTTTTTCATCCTTCTATAGTCTATCACCATTCGATAGAAGTCATGGAAATGGAATAAGATTAGTTTATTCTGATAAAAATGATCAATTAGATGAAAAAATAATTGAATACGAAAAAAGAAATATTCTCGATGAAAAGGATGTGAGCGATGAAGTATTTGAAGTTTATAAAGATCAATTTAATTACCCATATACTAGACCTGAGGTTACAATAGAAAAAATTTCAGGCTATGACGATAGTTATAATATTGAAAAATTTGAATTAAAAACAGTGTATAATAATAATGAGCCCTTGCATGGGTATATTGTATATTCAAAAAAAACTGAGGGCCTTATAAAACCGATAATAGTTTTTCCTACAGCTGGGGGAATATTTAAAAATTCAGATTCTGAAATGTTAAAAGAAGAAATAATAGATAAAAAACATTTACTTGATGAAGGTTATGGGTTGGTGATGCCAATTTACTATTCTACTTTTAGTAGAAAAAAAACAATCAACACTTGGTGGGCTAATGAAAGTGATGAATACAAAGAAACCATAATCAAAATTGGAAAAGATTTTAAAAGAAGTATTGATTATCTTGAAACAAGAAATGATATAGATATTAAAAACTTATCATACTTAGGATACAGTTGGGGTTCAATTACATCAAATATACTTTTAGCAATCGAAAAAAGAGTTAAAACTGCTTTTCTTGGTGCAGGTGGAATTCAGCTTCCAAAAAGCAAAAAAGAAATAGCTCCTTCAATTTTTGTTAGAAGAATTAATATTCCAATTATGCACATTTACGGAAAATCTGATGGTTTTTTTAGATATGAAGATTCATTTGTACCATGGAAAAAACTTATTGGTACAAATCCTAAGGATCTATTCATTATAGAATTAGATAAAGTTGGTCATGGAATCCCTAAGGACACAATAATTAAGAGTCATTTAAGTTTTTTAAAAAAATATCACTAGTAATATGAAAAAAAAAATAATCTTAATTATTGTAATTTCTTTTTTTTTTAGCTGTACCACTAGTATTGAATTGAGACCAGTGACAGTTNGTGAGTTTTCAATTTTTATTGATTCTACCAACTATATTACTGATGCAGAAAAATTTGGTTGGTCATTTGTTCAAAAAGATGTATATAATTTTGATGTTAAAAAGAAAGTTACTTGGAGATCTCCCAGTGGAAATACTGTTCTAAATCAGAATTTACCTGTGACCCAGATAAGCTATAATGATGCTCTAGCTTATTGCAATTGGGCTGGAGTAAAATTACCCACATATAAAGAATATTGGAAAGCAGTCTCAAATGATAAAAGACCAGTAGTAAGTGAAGCTGATTCAATAGAGGAAGTTAGTAATGTTAATATTGTTGGAAATGTTTGGGATCTTACCTTAACAGAAAATGAAAAAGGAGAAATAAGATTGGCTGGCGGATCATATTTATGTTCAATAAATACTTGTCATGGAACTCAACCAGACAGGATATTGTATGTCGATAAGGAAACTGCAAACACACATATTAGTATGGTTGTATACGATCATGATAAATAATAAATGTATATTGGATTAATTATTTACTACGAATTAAAATAAAATCTGTCTAAAAAAAATAAACATGAAAAATTATTTATTTCTTCTGTCAATTCTAATAACTTTTCTTCAAGGTTGCAATGAGGCTTCCGAAATAAAAACAAAACCAAACATATTATTTATAATGTCTGATGATCATGCATACCAAGCTATAAGTGCTTATGATGATAAATTAACACAAACTCCAAATATTGACAGAATTGCAAAAGAGGGAATGCTTTTTAATAATGCTTGCGTAACAAACTCTATTTGTGCACCTTCAAGAGCAGTTATTCTTACTGGGAAACATAGTCATATTAATGGTAAAATTGACAACAAATCGAAATTTGATGATTCTCAGGTTACATTCCCTCAACTTTTCCAAAAAGCTGGTTACCAAACTGCAATGTTTGGAAAACTTCATTTTGGAAATAATCCAAAAGGATTTGATGATTTTTTGATATTACCAGGACAGGGAAACTATATTAACCCCCAGTTTTTAGGAAAAGAAAAAGATACAATTATCAANGGTTATGTAACTGATATTATAACNGACTTNACGCTAAATTGGTTTAAAAACAAAAGAGATACTAGCAAACCATTTTTAATGATGTATCTACATAAAGCTCCTCACAGACCTTGGTGGCCAAGCACGAATAAATTTGCTGAATTTTATGGTAAGGAGTTTCCTGAGCCTGAGACATTATTTGATGATTACTCTGGAATGGGTGAAGCAGCAAAATCGGCTGAAATGAATATTTTAAATCATATGCAATATATGCACGATAGTAAGGTTTTTCCATCTACAATTGAAAAGATGGGAGAGGTTGAGCCACAGATAGAATATATGAGAGAAAATGGTACAATTGAACGCCCAACGCCGCAAAGATTTTATAATCCCTATGGGCGAGCTGATGTTGAACAAAAAGAAAAATATGATGTTGTCCTTAATAAAATTAGTGAGGATTTTAAATCCAATTGGCCTAAAATGAATGAGAGGGAGAAAATGAAGTGGAAATACCAAAGGTATATGCAAGATTATCTTGCAACTATTTCTTCAGTTGATGACAATGTCGGAAGAGTATTAGATTATCTTGAAGAATCAGGATTAGATGAAAACACCATTGTGGTTTACACCTCAGATCAAGGATTTTATCTTGGGGAGCATGGATGGTTTGATAAAAGATTTATTTATAATGAATCTTTTAAAACCCCATTAATGATTAAATGGCCAAACGTAATTAACGCTGGAACAACGAACAAGGAAATGGTTCAAAATCTTGATTTTGCGCAAACATTCTTGGAGGCTGCTATGATAGATATTCCTGATGACATGCAGGGAGAGAGTCTTATCCCTTTGCTTAAGGGAAATTCTAATGAGTGGACAAGAGATGCAGTTTACTACCATTATTACGAATACCCTTCAGTTCACATGGCGAAAAGACATTACGGAATTGTAAATAAAGAATTTAAATTGGTCCATTTTTATTATGATATTGATGAATGGGAACTTTATGATCGTCTTAAAGATCCAAGTGAAGTAAATAATGTTTATAATAATCCTAAGTATAAAGATGTTGTAGAAAGATTAACTCAAGAACTAAAAGAAATGAGAATAAAATATAAGGACTCTGAGGAACTAGATAAAAGCTTTATATATTGATGACATTATAACTATAAATTTTAAATNCTTTTAATTTTTATTCCATTANACTATATTTGCTTATTATTTTTATTTATTAGATGAAAANANTTATNGTTTTTTGNNTTTNGGNCANAATNTTTGCCTGNAGTAAAGGTTCAGATTCTGATNTAGAAACTCNAAATATAGTTACACCCACTACNCCTCCAGTTGTNGTTNCGCCTCCTGCTCCTCCNGAGCCAGATTTTGATAATGACTCAATTTATAGCTCAACNAGCTATAATGACCTATATACNTACTGGANTGCTTTTCAAAAAACTGCNAGTTTATTTGATGTNGATTTNTCCTANATTGAAGATGTCGTGATTCAATCTGGAACAAGAAATGGAACTACAATGGCATCTGCNGAGGGATCNTGTCATGATTATATNTATATNGTTGTTGATGAAANTAGATTCAGAAATGCTGAAACTGCTGAAAGAATTTTTACNATGTATCANGAATTTGGNCATGACATTTTTAATGCNTCTCATGNTGGNGGNGGNCTAATGGCNCCTAATGTCAGGGANCTTGATTATAANCTTTTTCAAACNGAAGTNTCTGATTTTTTTAATAAAGTTGATTTCGTAGAATGGACTGATGAAGAATGCGAACAAATTAGAGAAATAACCGAGCCTTATCCTGGNTAGNANNTCANTATCNNTAAATTTTTANTNAGNTGAAATCGAAAAAAAAATGGTTTTATCTATTTTATTTNATNTNTAATATAATTTGTGGNCAAGAATTTTCACCACCCTCATTATTGGCTGATGGGAATCAAGTTTATTGTCCTAATTCGGANCAATTAATAATAACAAATCTAGAAATTGAGAATCTTGATCCTAGTATTTTAAATTCAGTTTACATACAAATCTCTATTGGATATATTTCCTCCGAAGATATTCTCAAACTAAATGGTACACACCCAAATATTAACAGCCTATGGGATCCTAATGAGGCAAAGCTAACCTTGACAACCAGATCTTCAGGAGAAGTTTTCAATCAAGACCTTGTTTCTGCAGTTGAAAATGTTGTTTTTTCAAGTACAAATCCAAATCCAAATATTAATAAAACATTCTCTATTTCACTTGGTTCAGCAAATTATCTTCCATCAACAGGACATTATTACGAGTTTTTTCCGAGTATTAGTATACCATGGACTGATGCCAAAATATCTGCAGAAAATAAATCATATTATGGAATTAAGGGGTATTTAGTTACTATCCTTTCTCAGGAAGAAGCAGATATTTCAGGGAAATTAACTAGTGGCGTTGGTTGGATTGGAGGATCTGATGCTGAAGAAGAAGGAGTATGGAAATGGGTAACTGGTCCTGAGGCTGGAACTGTATTTTGGGTAGGTAATAGTTCAGGATCTTCAGATATTTACGCTAATTGGAATGATGGTGAACCGAACAATGCTGGAAATGAAGATTACGCTCATATTACAGATCCCTCAATTGGATTTGAGGGGTCATGGAATGACCTTGCAAATTCTGCTGCATCATCAGGACCTTATCAATCAAAAGGGTATATGGTAGAATATGGTGGTTCTCCTGGAGATCCAATTCTAAAATTTACAGCAACCACAAAATTAATAATGCCAAAATTAATTTCATTCTCTGAAGGTGAGGCATGTTATGGAGATCCAATTACACTTTCAGCAAATGCCTCGCATTCTGAAATAAACTGGTATAAAGTTCCCGAAGGTGGTGAGATTCTTTATTCAGGAAATTCTGTGACCATAAACACAGAGACATCCACAACTTACTGGATTGATATTATTCCAGGGGATTGTATTAACGAAATCAGAACTCCGGTTAATGCAACAGTTCATCAATATCCAATAATTAATGAAAAAAATCTAATAATTGAACAGTGTGATAATGATTCAGAAAATGATGGTAAAACTCGTTTTGATTTAAATGCATTTAATTCGTTAATATCACAAAATCATGAAAATGAAATATTTGAATTTTATAATGAATCAACATATANTGANAGTTCCATAATTTTAAATCCNTTGGAATATGTGAATACNAGTTTTGAAGATAGAATTTATGTNAAAATAATAAGTTCTTANGGGTGTTCTGAGACTTCNAGTCTTACTTTAAAAGTGGCTGCAAGTTTAATTGATTCTGATTTTTCACTCGAGTTTGAAAAATGTGAAACTGAAATCAAAACTCTAGACCCAGGAATTGAAAAGTGGAATATTTCAACTTTGGAGACCATCTCTCAAGAATTAATTAATTCTGACACTAAATTTTCTGCTCAAAATATAAATATTACATTTTACTTTAATGAAAATGATGCTTATTTGAGGCAAAATGAGATCAAAAATGAAAACAATGAATTTTTAATGATCACTCCTTATGAAGAGGATATATGGGCTAGAGTAGATAACATAGACTTAAATCAAATTTCATGTCTTGGAATTAAAAAAGTAGCAACCCTTAAAATAAAAAAACTTCCAGAGTTCCAGTGGTTAAATTCCTTTAATGTTGTTTGTTTAAACCTTGATCCTGTGTTACTTGAAGTTCAGGCAACCGATGAAAGAGATTATAAATACACATGGTACAGAGACGGTTTAATTTTGAGTGGAGGAAACGAAGGAAGAATTTTGATTAATGAAGGTGGGACATATGAGGCTATGGCAACAACAACAAGTGGAACACTTTGTTCAAAAGCCATATCAATTCAACTATTAACATCAGAAATCGCTAAAATCACTCAAAAAGATTTAAAGGTAATTGACCTTGAAGGAGATACGGGATCCGTTGAAATAAATAAAAATAATCTTGGAGTGGGTGATTATGAATTTGCAATTGATGATTCTTTGAACTTATATCAGGACATACCCTATTTTGATAATTTACTTCCCGGAATTCATAACATATATGTTCGTGATAAAAATAATTGTGGATTGGCAGAGATAGAGTCATCAATTCTTGGACACATGAAATTCTTTAGTCCAAATGGCGATGGAATTAATGATTATTGGAATGTATTGGGAGTAAGTGAAAATTTTCAGCCAAAGACAAGAGTTTATATTTATGACAGAAGAGGCAAATTATTAAAAGATTTAAGTCCTCTATCCAAAGGATGGGATGGAACTTATAATGGACTTACTCTTCCTCAGGATGACTATTGGTTTCATGTTTATTTTGAAAATGGTAAATCTTATTCTGGTCACTTTAGTTTGTTAAGACAATAAAATGAGAAAAAAATATAAATCTGCTTTGTTTATTCTTGCTCTATTGGTAAACCTAAATGTCAGATCTCAGGGCTTTATCCCAATGTTTAATGAATATCTTTCTGAAAACTTATACGTCATTCATCCAGCTATGGTTGGTGTCAATCTTTCAGGAGCAAGAATTCAATTTGGAAACAGAAATCAATGGTTTGATATTGAGGACGCTCCAGGAACAAAACTATTGACATTAGAGTATAAAGCAAAAGCTAATTCAACTCTTGGAATTCAGTTAATTGATGATCATAATGGATATCATTCAAAAAACTCAATTTATATAACTTATGGTTATCGAATTTATTTAAATAATCAAATCTGGAACACTAAAAGATCGTATCCAACAAAAAATGATAATATCAAGGAGTTGTCATTTGGATTAAGTCTAGGTTCTGTAAAATATAATTTGGATCAAAGTAGTTTTGATTCTAGAATAGTTGATCCATTATTAGGTAATAATTCTAGTATGCAGAGGTACCTGACATTTGATGCAGGAGTAGCTTATGTGTCTACGCATTTATCATCACAACTTTCCATAAAAAATTTAACATTAAATCCATCAGATAATAACAGTGAAGATTCAAATATTTTTGATTCAAATAATTTTAAGCATTATTTGTTTTCTAGTCAATACGAAATATATTTTGATAATGGGTGGAACCTTGAACCTTCTTTTCTTTTTCAATATCTTGAAAAAACAGATGAAAGAAGTTTTGATTATAACTTGAAAGTTTACAGAATTATTCCGAGTGGAAGAGTTTGGTTAGGAATATCATACAGAAGAAATTCAGTAGGAGTTTCATATGAAAAAAGTGGGGAAGTAATTAATCAATATTATAAACACATAACCCCAATATTTGGATTAAATTATAAAGATTATGTTATCTCCTATCATTACACTTCTAACCTAGGGGATCAAAATATTGGGTTATCAGGGCTTCATTATTTCACAATAGGAATTACCCTATGATTTTACTTGATTGAAAAACTTTTGAAAAAATAACAAATGATATTCTAAAGAATTAGAAAAATAATTCCAGTTATGTCCACCGGGTCTTTCAATAAAATCATGTGGAATTTTTCTTTCCACTAATTTTTCATGTAATTCTAAGTTGGCATCGAAGAAAAAATCATCAATTCCACAATCAAAAATAAGTTTTAAACTATCCTGTTTAAGTAAATCTAACATATTAATTACTGAATTCTTTTCCCAGTATTCTGGAAACTCCTTTTGATCGCCTAACGCTTCAATCAAATTCCATCTTGATTCCCCTCCTTCAGGATAAAATCTAGATATATCTAGGCCACCACTTATACTTCCAGCTGACCCCCATATATCTTGATGTCTGAAAGAGAGATAAAATGCTCCGTGTCCACCCATACTCAGACCTGTAATAGCTCTTCCAGATCTTTTTTTAAGAGTATTATATTTAGTATCAACGACTTTTATTAACTCCTTTGAAATATATGTCTCATATTGAATTTTTTTATTTATCGGACTATCTAAATACCAACTTGAATAACCTCCATCGGCACAAACTATTATTAAATTATATTTATCAGCATAGTCTTTAATTTCGGGTACTATCTTAAACCAAGTATCAGATTTATCTGTATGACCATGGAGGAGATACACCACAGGAAGGAACTCTTTTTCGTCTCCTTTTGTATCGGGAACTATTACTATGTTTTTTATCATTTTATTCATTGATTTACTGTAAACCTTCAAAGTATCTACTTTTGAAGCATGAATTAAAAATGAATTTAAAAGCAAAAAAAGAAATATTATTTTTTTTTCCATGGTATTAAATAATTTAATTGATTTATCTTTTTTTATAATTACTGTTAATAATAATAAAACTCTTTAAGTTTAAAAAAATTTTATTTAATATTATTAAAATGACCTGAATTATTTGAACAACATAAATAATCTAATGAAAATTAAATCAACTTTAAAAAAAATCCCTGTTTATATTTTATGTTTTTTAATTCATCAAAATTTTTATTGTCAAAATATTGATGATATAATTTTAAACTTTCACATTACAAAGTTTGATGTTCAAAAAAATAAAACTGAAACAGTTTTTGAAATAATAAATAACTCTGAAGAGAATTTAGAAGCTAATAACTGGGAACTACATTGGAATCAAATGAAAGGTTTTATCACAAAAAATACATTGCCAAGAAATATAGATTTTAAATATGTTAATGGGCAACATTATTTTAAATTATTTTTTGGTGAGGGTTGGGATCTTAATGCTGGTGAGAGGTTAAATTTTAAAATTAAATTTGAGGGAATAATTGACAGGAAAATCATGGGTCCTGTTGGAGTTTTTATAGTAAATAAGAAAAATGCTTTTGATATAAAACTTAATACCATATGGAGAGAAGCTGAGGGAATTAGCCAATTAAAAATTCCCACTTCAATTGAACTTTATGAGACATACCCTAATGATAATTTCAAAAAATCTGATCAAATTAAAATTATACCTACTCCCAAATTACTCAATATAAATAACTCTAATCAAATCATAATTGAAAATTGGAATGTAAAGATTGATGAGGCTTTTGAAAAAAACTCCACTTTGATAATTAATTTTTTTTCAAAATTCTTTAATGAAAAAATTACAATGGATAACAATAGGGCTCATTCAATCTTAATTAGATCTAATAATTATCTAGATGATGAAAACTATTTGCTAGAAATTAAATCAAATCTAATTATTATTGAATCTAAAGATATTTTTGGAATCAGACATGCAATCCAAAGCCTAAGACAAATAAACTCAATTTATAAAAATGAAAATAGTGGGCTTCCAATTATAAAAATAAATGATGGTCCAAGATTTTCTTACAGAGGATTCATGTTGGATATTTCGAGAAATTTTTTCCCAAAGAAAAAAATAATGGATGTTTTGGATGTCCTAAGTTTATTAAAATTAAATTATTTAGAATTAAGATTGACTGACGACGAGGGGTGGAGAATTGAAATTCCAGGTTTACCCGAATTAACTGAAGTCGGGGCTCAAAGAGGATATACAGAGGATGAACAAGATAAACTAATTCCTGCATATGGCTCAGGAGCACTTGGGCTAAAAAATGGAAATGGATACCTTTCGAAAAAAGATTTTAAAGAAATATTAGTTTATGCAGATAAGCTGGGAGTTAAAGTAATTCCCCAAATTAGTTTTCCAAGTCATGCTAGAGCAGCAATAAAAGCAATGGAGGCAAGATATTTGAAATTCATTAATTCGAATGATAATAAAAAGGCAACTAAATATCTTTTAAATGACTTTGATGATAAAAGTATATATAGATCTGCCCAAGGGTACAATGACAATATTATTTGTATTTGCATGAAAAGCCCCTATACATTTTTTAAAAAAGTTTTTAATGAAATAAATAAAATGTACAACGAGACTGGAGTCAAATTGGAAAAATTTAGCATCGGCGCAGATGAAGTTCCTTATGGTGTTTGGAAGAAATCAAAAATTTGTAAAGAAAAATTCGGTGAGAATATGGATGTAAACAATCTATACGATAATAATTTGAGAGAGTTATTTAGTATAATTAAAGAAAAGGGTGTAACCATGACTGGATGGGAAGATGTGTTATTAATTCAATCTTCAGAAAGCCAACATGAAAAGAAAATCAAAACTGAAAATTTTAATTATGAATTTATTCCATATGTTTGGAACAACACATGGAAAGAAGGGAGGGAGGATATGATATATAGATTCGCTAATCTTGGTTTTGAAACTATAATGAGTAATTCTTCTGCTTTTTATTTTGATATGGCAGATAATAAGGATTTTGAAAACTATGGGCTAAACTGGTCTGGATATGTCGACTATTTTGATACTTGGGCTATAGACCCTTTAGATATTTTTTCTAATAATGCTTTGAATGAAAAACATGGTTTAAATAAAGATTATATCGAAAAAATGGAAAAAATTAAAACCGATAAGATTAAAAATTTCTTGGGAATTCAAAGCCAACTATGGACTGAAACAGTTATAAATAATGATGTATTTGATGAACTTTTTATCCCTAATATCGTTGTTTTTGCAGAAAAGTCGTGGAGTAAAAGACCACAATGGTTATCAGAAAATGATGTAAATATTCAGAAAAAAGAAATGAATGAAGATTGGGATAAATTTACATCTTTCTTAGGGCACAAATTTTTATCATTTATCTCAAATAACAGTAATTTTAAATTCCATTTACCCAAACCGGGTGGTAAAATATTTCAAAATAAATTGATTTTGAAAAGTCAATTTCCAGGTTTAACTTTAAGATATTCAACTGATGGAACAATTCCTGGGGTTGATTCAAAAATATATTTTGATCCAATAGATGTTTCAAATGAAAATATAATTTTTGCTAGATCCTTTGATTCATTTGGAAATGGAGGGAAAGCAATTAAAATAATTAAAGATGAAAAGTAAATCAAAAAGACTGATTTCGGTCGATATTTTAAGAGGTTTAACAATAATATTTATGATAATTGTTAATGATCCTGGTTCATGGTCTCATGTTTATGCTCCTTTACTTCATGCAGATTGGAATGGGATTACACCAACTGATTACATATTTCCAACTTTTTTATTTATTGTTGGCGTATCAATTGTTTTATCACTATCCAAAAAGAAAGAAGAAAACTTTTCAAAAAAAATACTTTTAAAAAAAATCATCTGGAGATCTCTAAAAATTTATCTGGTAGGACTTTTTCTTTGGCTCTGGCCAAATTTTGAATTTGATAATATAAGATGGGTAGGAGTTTTGCAAAGGATTTCAATCGTTTATCTATTTACTGCAATAATATTTCTTTACCTTAACTTAAGATCTCAAATTATTTTATTATCTCAAATTCTTCTTTTTTATACTATAATAATGTGTTTTGTTCCAGTTCCAGGTATAGGATTTCCTGATTTGTCTGTCCCTGAAAAAAATTGGGCACATTATCTTGATAGNATAGTATTACCAGGCGTAATGTGGGAAAAAACATGGGATCCAGAAGGAATTCTGAGCACTCTTCCATCAATAGGAACGGGAATATTGGGTCTAATTGGAGGCTACATCATCACAAGTAAAAATGAGCTCCAAAAGAAAATGTTGAACTTGTCATTATTTGGTTTTGTCTTACTTTTTCTTGGAGATATTACCCAGTATGTTTTCCCATTAAATAAAAATTTATGGAGTACTTCTTTCACATTATTAGTTGGTGGAATCTCCTCTTTATCTCTTTGTTTTTGTATTTATATATGTGATTATTTAAACCTTGGAGAAAGGTTTAGGTTTGCTCAGTCCTTTGGTGTAAATTCAATTTTTAGTTATGTAATGGCAGGGATGTTAACATTTCTTTTTTACGATAATAAAATAATGATTTTTCAAAATACTATAGTTGATTGGGGAATTGGATTAAATCAGTTATTCATTAATGTTTTTTCCGAAATGGGCCTACCTCATAAGCTTTTATCATTTTTATTCGCTGTTTTTTATGTCATAGTTGTTTGGGTTCCAACAGCGTTTTTATTTAAAAGAAAAATATATATCAAATTATAGATTAAATGACTTTTTTAGAATTTATTGAACAGGTAATATTTATTGTAAAGAATCTTAGTTTGTCTTTCTGGGTTTCTGTAATAATTATATCTCCTCTTTTTATGTGGTTTGAAGAAATTATCCAAACCATTATAACTAAATTTCTATTTATAATTTTTGTCAGATTTCCAAACAAATATAAAGTGGTTCAGCGTTTTTTAGGGTTCAGTGACGCAGATAAATATGAAGAACTCCAAAGGATTCATGATATGTATGAAAAAGATAATACTATATCCGAAAAATTAAAAATTAGCGAAGATTTTTTAGATGAAACAAGGGGTGCAATGTTTGTCTATAACGAGTTAAGTGATATTGTTTTAGGAAAAGTTTTAAAAGAAAAAGGTAAAAATGGTAAGGAACTANCATTTGNAGAAAATAAAAATTTTGATAATAATTATTTTGACTATAACGTTATCTATAANCTAGATTTNAATATTAAAGAANTAAAAGAAATNAATTCTTCTAAAGTTTTAAAAAATTCAAAAGAGGGAAACGAATTGTTTTCAATTAGTAAAAGATTCTCAAACGATTTATTAAGAAAAACAGTTTATAGAGAAGCACCTTTAGTGAAATTGCCAGAAAATTTTATTAAAGCATTTAAGACGAAAATGATGGAAGTTGAAGGTCACTTTTTAGAAAATGTTGAAATGTATTTATTTCAAAAAAAATTATCATTTAAATGGAAGATTTTCAAAGTAGTTGTATTTATCCCCTTCATGTTCTTTTTAAGTAATTTACTTGGAAGTTTATTTGATTATTTTGGAATCAATAATATGATTGACTACATGATATTTTAATACCCTACGAAATTTTATTCCATCCTTTTTTTATATCAGTTTCAATTTGTTTATTAAATATATTAATGATTTGGTCTTTATTATTTGAAACTTTTATTTCCCTTTGAAGTTTTAGTGATCGAGTTGGCGAATAATCTATCTTATAAAAAACATAATCAGGATAATTATTAGACCCTGAGTTTGTTTTCCAAATAAAATATTTTTTTACCATTTTAACACCCCTTGTTTCCTTTACATACAATTCTTTACTAATAAGATCTGAAGCAGACTTGCTCTTGGGTTCAACATCTGAATTAGCTAATTCTATAATTCTTGTAATTTGAGTTATACCCGTTTGATCTTCAGTGACTTTCTTGTCTTCCCTTAAACCTTTAAAAACAGGAGAAATCAGACTTACTGATGGCGAATTATTTAATTTTAAAAATTCTTTTTCAAAAAATAAAACAGATTTCGAAATAATACCATTAGAGTTACTGTTAATGATATCAATTGATTCAATTTCAGCAACTAAAACAGGCTTTATCATTGTAAAAGGTACATTGACTCCCGATGTTTCAATTACCTTTGAAGGGACCTTAATTTTTTCCAACTGTTTTGAAAAAATTTTTCTTTGATCAATGGAGAATCCTGTACTAACTTTTCCTACTACTAAAAATGTATTTTCTTTTATTAAAACTCCAAAAATTAATTCCTTTAAAAGTGAAAAATCATCTGAATATCCCATCGCATATCCTAAAACAACAAAGTCAAATGTTAGAGTCGGTTTAATTTTAAAAGTAGGTCCATTTAACCCGCGAACAATTATACCCTCCTCATTATTATTATTTACTCTTTGGTTAAATTCATTTACAATCTCCTTTCTTGATGATAATTCAATCTCTTCAATAGGATGAATAATATCACCCTCTGAAAAAACACCACTTATAATTTTTTTCTTATCTAACCAGTTAGCAGTTTCAAAATTCTTATCATCATAAATTATTAAATCAAAAATTCCAATTTTAATTACTGAATTTGATTCAGAAATAGCTTTGGTTAAATCAAATGATCTTGTTCTTTTTCCTTGATTATAATGATATATTTCACCAACAAATAATGCGCTACTAACTGATATTTTTTTAGTAGCCTCAGAAATCAACTCATCTCGATTAAAAGATTTNCCATTGAAATTATATAAATGAACGTCTTTATTTTTTTTGAAAATAAAACATAAATGACCATCAACTTTTGTTGAGACATAATACTTATCAAATTCAAAAACTCTTATTGTAATTTCATCTCCTCTTACAGGAATATATTTACTTGATTGAAAGCTTTTATATGCTTTAAGTTGATTTAATAAACTTTCATCCATATTATATCGCCTTTAATTCTTGATTTGATAAGTGAAGAATTAAACAATAGGATTTATCATTTATTCTTCCCTCTAAAAACCCTCGGTAGGGTTTTCCACCATCATTAAAAACTAGTGGATCACTTCCTTTACCTCCACCCATCATCATAAAAGAATCTTTTTCATGTAGAGTTTTTGCAATATTGAACAAAAAATCAAAAGTAAGTCCATTCACATGTTTTATTTGATATTTTGAACTNAGAACNACTTTATTANANAGCTTACTTTTTGGAACATACTTTCCTGTCCACTTTACGATATTTTCTTCATTAATATTTGATTGTAAATAAATAGGTTTTTGTTCCTTGATTAAATTACCCTCAGGATCTTTTAGATTCTGGACTACTTTAATATTATAAACAGGCTCATCTTTTTTATTGGTATATATTTTATCTGTTTTGTCAATAAATCTACCAAAAAGTTCAAAGTCTATTTCTNTATCANTATTNATAAGNTTTTCAGAAAATTGATTATAATCNTCTTGTGATGGTGACTCTTTTCCAATTAAAGTTTCTAGACTTTTGTCTTTAGACGATTTAATAACTTTTCTGTTTTTAGGTTTTTCTCCAGTCTCAATCGCAAGATATACTGATGCCTTAGAGTTAATAGATTTAAAAGTAATTTCAGCATCTCTTTTTTTAGAGTCTTCTATTTTTATATATCTAACCATAGTTAAAACATTGAAAAATCAAGATTATCTTCTTCAGTTTCATCTTCCTCNTCTTGGTCAATAGAAATTGTATCTAATTCCAAAAACTCATACNTATTTTGTTTTCCAACTATAACAAAAAAATCACTTCCATTAGATATAATATAGGCGTCATCTCCTTCGAAATCCTCTCTGTAATTGAATATAAAATGGTAGATCTCATTATTTAAAAAACAATTCTTCCAGGTTTGTAAATTGTCATTTTCAATAGTTAATTGATAAACAGATTTAATATTAGCAGATACAAATTCATCGATAGAAGTCTTTTTACATTTATTTTCTTGAGAATAAATTGATGCAACTTTCTCAACTTTTTGGTCTGATTTATTAAATCCAACCAGATTAGATCTTGAAACATAATTTCCTTTTTTATCAGTTAAAACTTGACTTACTGAACCCTTAGGTAAGATTACTGAACCCTGATATAAATCTGACAATGTACACTCCTCACCATTTTCATCATAAACTACCCGAGTAGATGTTCCATATAACTTTGCTCTATCAACCTTATTTATTGGAGCTTCAAGTAGAATACCTTCTAAATTAAATTTTATTTGTCTTGACATTATTATAAATATAAAGAAAAGTAATAATTAATATCTTTAGTTAATTATTTATTAGTCCTTAATTAAAAATGAACAAATTCGATCGTTTTATTTCTGATGTTAAAAATGGCATTAAGAGAAAAATCTCTTCTCGCAGATTAAAAATGCAGGTATCTATTGAAGAGTTTAGTTTACTTTCAAAAAANTATTTTGATGGTTTANAACCAGATATTGAAATATTTAATTTTAATNTTGAACAAAGTGATAAAGATAATATCTTATTTATCTTAAGAGTTTATTATGGGTTGTGGATAGAAATAAAAGAATTATCTATTACGATTCATAGTAAGTTTCCTGAGAAATTTAAATTAATCAAAGAAGTAAACAAATCAAACCATTACTTTACTCCTAAAACTTTTCCAAAAGGAACCATAATGTATTCTGTTGGCTCTGCATACTCCTCATCAAATGGACTTTCAGGAACTTCNCTTTGGGATAACTTAAATCCCATTGAAGGAACTGAGTTAATTCCNAGTGTTCAGATTAATTATGATTTTATTAAACCAATAAAAAATTAGATGTTTAAAATAAAAAATANAATTTTANAGTGCAGTTAGGCTGTTTAACACCTGTTTTATTTCACATTNAAATATTCTAATACACTTTTCCATTTTGGAAATCTTTTCGACCCAAAATGAATCCATTCTCCAGTAAATTTTGATGCTCCATTCCACTTTCTATCATCAATTAAATAATCTCCAATTAACAATTGTTTGTGATGACAAAGGATCAATTTTTTTTTGATTAACTTTTCTTCGAAATGCTTAGCTATCCATAATCTTTTGTGAGTCCATGCATCTGGATTATCCCATGGTGCTGTTGAAAGAAAGTAGATTTTATATTTAGATTTTAATAGTTTATTGACAGACTCTATAGCATCTTCAATTGGTGGTAAATTTTGATAAATTCCAGGTAATTTATCAGGTCTTCCTATGAATGGTTTTACACTTCCAAGGGGATGTTCACTTTTTCCTTTGTCAAAATCAGCTACTACACCATCTAGATCTACATAAATAATTTTCATAATCTAAATGTAGTTTATTATTGTTTTAAAATAATTATTTTTAGTAAAAAAAATTATGTACAAAATAGATGGAAAAAAAATTGAAGAGTTAACAATGTTCGATAGACTTGATGAATGGAAACAAGTTCTAAAGACACTTTCAGAAAGAAATTATATTAAATGTATAAATTTGAATCTAAATGATGAGAATCCATACATCGAATACGAAACAGATGACGATGATAGAGTTTATGATGACATAAATGAAATAACTGATGAAATGAGTTAAATATAGAAAAAAGCTTATTTATAAATTTTTCTCGATCCTGTTTAGCTTTTATCTAGTTTGAAGTTATTTAATTGATATTCCTTCAACTTCTCCATTATCTTAACCATACCGTATGTGTCCAACCAACAATATTTTAGCAGGTCTTTTTTAATGGACATTTCGTCACCTTCAAAGGTTTTATTTACCATTGAAAGATAGATTGAAGATGCCATTCCACCATCCTTTATGTTTAGATCATTGTAGGAGAGCTCTGGTACTAAAGCTGTAAGAACATCTTTAATGGAACTACTCCCTTTCATCTCTGGTTTATATAACCACTTATTTTTAAATATTATCATAAGATCTTTAAGTCTTTCTATTATAGATTGTAATGGGATCTTATATTCAGGAAACTGATCAATTAGTTCGCTTAATCTAGTTTTTTCAAAACTTATATTATAAATTAATATATCTCCTGAACTTTCACAATCTTGTATCAACTTATCAATAAATTCTTTTCTTGGATCTTTAATAGAATCTCCTAAGTACTGTTTATGAAGTAATTTTGAGTTTTCTGATTGTTGAACATGAAGAGAATACTGAAATAAAACATGTTGATAAGGGTTCATTCCCAGATATTTTGGGATGGCAGGATTAATAGTTTCAAAGTCTAAGAAGTATAATGGGTATTTTAGGTTGTTTAAAAATTTTTTTATTTCATCTTTATTTATGTGTGGCTTCCCTTCAACTTCAGACTCTACTTGTAATTTTTGATTTGAATTTAGTGTTGTATTATCAAGATCAATTTGATCTAAAGTTATAATTCCTTGATTATAGAGATTGAATATTTTCTTTTTGTTGAGGTTAAAGATATCAAAAACAGAATATTCAGGAATGTGTTTCCAACATGTTCCTTTGAAATCACAATNNTATGGNTNAANACAATGNNNACCNATATCTTTTTGAGGNATTTCAGAACCATCAACCACATCTTTTAATCTTTTAATTTCATTTGGGATTTGTGGGAGAAACTCTAAAACTTCATTTANGACAGATTTAACCGAGAAAAGTTGATCAATCTCTAATTCTCCTCTNAGAGTATANTTTTTATTTANATNAACTATCGATATATCTTTTAATTCAATACCAGAGTTGATAATNGTATAATATTGAATAGAAGCATCTTTGATATACGTATCAGTTACTTTAGAAGAACTTTTGACTTCGTATGCTTTCCAACCTTCATCATCTTTGACTAATATATCTAAAGCTGATATGACATCATTATAAAGGAAGGTAGCTTCATAAATAATTGATTCTCCGTTATTTATATAGTCTAATGTTTTCCCAACCGATTCAACCATCTTAAAACGATTTACAGGGGAAGAGTCAACACCATTTGGGAACAACTTTTGTGCTAATACCCCAATATTATTTCCTCGATCAAATGTTGTTTGAAGGGAAGAAGATATTGGATCTTTTAGGTTATAATGATGTTTATGTAAATAAAGTGACTTTTCGCATTTAAGTCCTCTTATAAATGTTGATTTGGAAAGTTTATATTTCAAAATAAATAATTAGTTGAAATTTATCATTTTAGATTTTTTCGATATTATTATATCTAGAATTTTAGTCACCCTTTTTTTAATATAATTTTTCATAATAAGTTATATAACGATATTCCATAAAATTATTGGTTGGATTAGTCGTCTTTATGAGGTTTAAGTTACTCCCAGTAATCAACACTAAAATTTATTTCATCATCACCTAATTCCTCATAATTACCATTATTGTTTAAATAATCAATAATTTCAATATCATTCATTGATTCTAATTTTTTTTGGAGTTCAGGTTGATCTCCAAGGTCCCATTCACAGTCGATTATAACTGTCTTTTTACCAAATACTTTCATTTTTTATCTTTAAAGTTAAATATATTTAATTTATAATGATCTTTATAGAATCTTTAACATATTTTGATTTATCTCCACAATCAAAAAATGTTTTCGAATAAATTCTGATTGTATCTCCAATCATTTCTTTAATCAAGGGTCCAACAATTCGTTTTGAATACATGATACAATTTCCTGTCTCATTAAATGTTGGACCTGAATTAGGATTTGTCCATCCATAACATTTCATTTTATCTTTTACATCATGATTTATTGAAGTTGTTTGAACAACAGGAATTATTTCTCCTTTAAAAAAGTCAAGTGTAACAGTTGTGTCTTTTACTTTAATAATATTTCCTTGTTGTGTATACAAACTTTCAAAAGGATTATATAAGCCAAAGGAAAAAGATAGTTCTGTTTCAACTTCCCAGAAGGTGTTCGAATCAAAACTTGAGCTAATCACTGGTGATCCTCCATACTGGCATCTGACTATTGTTGGGGAGGATTCAATATGTAAATTAAATCTTCCTGAGGTCTCAGAAAACCAATCTGGAGTAACATGATGATATTGGTTTAAATCTTCATTAAAATCTGTGTATAAATTCACCCAACAATCACCATCAGGACAAATATTACTTATTGATTCTTCTTTTGAGCAACTCAGAAATAATAAAATAATAAAAAATTTTACAAGATAAAATTTCATTAAAATTTAAACTAATTCATTTATTTTTCACTAATCTTCAACAATACCTGCTTCGATCATTTCTCTTATTTCTTTCCTAGTAAAATCAATTTCATCCTCTAAAAAGTCGAGTGTCTCTTCTATATCACCAAATAAACGATATTGATCACACACATAGTTTATCATTGTTTCAACATAACTCATTTTTTAAATATTTATGTTTAACGGAATTGTATTTACTGAATCTATATCATTCATTAACTGATTGTCTTCAATTTTTGATATTACATCAATAATTGCATCTTCTCTTTTTTTCTTTGAAGAATAAAAGGTTCGTCTATCCCCATATTTATTTATAACGCTTACGATCCAGTTTTTCAAAAGAAAATAATTTTTGATTATTTTATATAAATTTATTAAATTATAAGATAAGTGTTTATTTAAATCCAATAACTTCTATCAATCAACGTAAATTAAATTATTTCAAAAAATGGATTACCTTAAATTATCTGAAAAAGTGATTTCATTATTTTTCGAAGATTATAATTTTAATCTCATAGGAAAGATATCCTGGAATCCAGTTTCAGATAGAGAAAAGGAAAAATATTTTAATAAAACCGGTAAAGAAAAAACTCGTCAAAGAATAAGATATTCAACAGAGGAAGAATTAAAGACAAATTCAATTCCAAAAGAAAAAAATACATCAAAATATTCAAGTTTTCAAAACTTTTATATTAGTAAAATTGAAAAAGATAATATATTTTATTGTGTAATTGATGTCTGTAATTATAGAATGGGTCAAAAAAATAGATATGAATTTAAAATCATGAATAATGAGAAAAAAATTGATCTATCCAATATAAAAATTGATATGATTGATAGATACCAATTAATGATTAGATGATTTTTATTTTATAAATAATCAAGACTCAAAACAGTTTAAAAATTAATACAAATTTTTCCTTCACGCTAGTTTTCCTTCTTTTTATTATTTTTAAATGATTTATCAGGATAAGCAGGAGGTGCAGGTACTTCTCGTGGATCTTCTTTAATAAGTTTTTGAAGATACTTGATTGCAGCGTCGAGTTGCGCATCTTGTCCGTTGAATGTTGCATGTGGAAGATTATCCACTTCAATATCAGGCTCAAACCCATGTCCTTCAATCAACCACTTTCCATTATCACCATAAACCCCTATCATTGGTGCTCTTGCAAGGCCATTATCACTCAATCTGTTGCCACTATTCAACCATATCTCACCACCCCAAGTTCTTGTCCCTATTGTGGTGCCCAACTTTAATTTTTTGAACCCATCTGTAAATGCTTCGCCATCAGAATAGGTATTTTCATTCACGAGTACAACGATATGACCTCTGAATGCATAGGGCATATTCCAGTAGGGTTCTCCTGATCTTGCTTTCCAATACATCCAAGCTTTTCTCAAAAGTTTTTCAAGAATAAAGCTATCAATGTTTCCTCCAAAATTGTACCTCACATCCACAATTAAGCCTGCCTTGTTGAATACCGGATAAAATTCACGATAAAACTGATTGATGTCGTTACTACCCATCGCTCTAAGGTGTAGATAGCCAATTTGGTTTTCACTCTTTTTTTCAACGTCAAGACGATTGCTATACTCCCAATCACGATAACGAAGATTATATTCACTAGCTATTGGTTTAACGATGATATCTCTAGATGAGTTACCTCTTAGTAGTGTCATTCTTACTTGTTTTCCAGATTCATTTCGAATTAACTCTCCCATGTCAATGGCTGATAATGCGTCTTTTCCATTCACTTTTGTAATTATATCTCCAACACGCACATCTAGATAAGGATCATCCAATGGTGATTTTTCATTCGGATAGTCTGGATCAACTTTATAAATATAGTCGATTTTAAAACCTTTATTTTTTTCATCTCTGCTAAAAACAGCACCTAAACTGGCGACCGAAATATTTTTATCATCCTCTCTTAGATCTCCTCCTCGAACACTTGTGTGGAGAGCCGATAGCTCTCCAACAAATCTTCCAATAAGATCAGAAAGTTCATTACGTGTTGTGACTCGATCAACTAGTGGAAAATATTTGGTGTACATTGCTTCCCAATCGACGCCGTGCATGTTTTTGTCATAAAAATAATCTCGCTCCATACGCCATGCATCTGTAAAGATCTGTTTCCAATCTTCTCGAGGTGTAATTGGGAACTTCCAACCACTCAAATTTATTTTATTTTTTGAAACATCACTTACTTTTGATGTTGCTGCATCAATCATATGATAACTTCTCCCTTTTCTTACCAAAATTTTTTCCCGATTTCCAGAAAGTTCAAATGAATTTGCATCACTTACCAATGTTTTGAGGTCTACATCTTTATTGTCAATTTTCAAAAAAGATAAATGTCTTTTGGCATTTACACCTGTTTCACTTGACATCAGATAGATTGCTTTTTCACTTACCTCAAGTCCATTATAGTTACCTGGTTTAACTGGAACTTCTATGATTCTTTTCTCTATTCCAACGTGATCTATGTTAACTATCAGTGAATCTTCCTTTACTTTACTCTTGTTTTTCTTCTTCCCCTTTTTTGGTGTAGTGTCTTCTCTATTGTCTTCAACTTCAAGTTCATCGTTTTCTCTGAATGGAGAGCGTGTTCCTTTTTTCAATGCTACATGATATATTTTTTCACTAACATCAAAGTAAGGTTCAGGCTGACGGGTACCCCAGGGGCTGCCAACCAAAGATTTAAAATTTCTATCTGAAAGAAAGTAAATGAACTTGCCATCAGGACTCCATCTTGGATTGAAACTATTGGCTCTATCTGTAGTTAGATCAAAGGAAGCACCAATCTCCACATTATAAATCTTGATTTGTGTCATTGTATTGAAAGCTGTTTGCACAAATGCCAACCACTTATTGTCAGGAGACCATCTAAAATCAAGAATACCTTCTTGATTAGTCGAAATCTTTTTACTAACTCCACTCGCAATATTGAGCACATACATATTACTTTCTAGATCATCATAAGCTATCCATTTTCCATCAGAAGAAGGCACGCCACCATACCTAAGAAGGTCACCATTACTAGTGATTTTCTTTTGTGATCCCTGCCCATTTGATGGCAAACTTACGAATTCAAATTCTCCAGATTCATCGGAGAGCGCATAGATCTTTTCCCCGTCATGAGAAAACACCGCATCTCTATATCGTACATTTTTCTTGTCCGTAAAGGATACAAATCGACCAGATTTGACAGGAGCAACAAAAACTCTGCCTCTTGCTGTTATGACAATCTTTTCTCCCTTAGAATCAGTATGAACAGAGGTTATATATTGTGAAGGGTTGTCATCCCAATTCTCTCGAAGTTGGTCAAGATCAGATACCAACTTTATATTTATTTTTTTACTCTCATTGGAAGTTATGTTATGATGCCATAAATCTGCAGCAACTTGATAAACAATATTCCCATTGGAAATACTTGCAGAGCGGACATCAAATTCTTTATGATTCGTATGCTGCTTAAGATCTTCACCAGATTCATTCATGGACCAAATATTCATCATACCATCTCTATCTGTGATAAAATAGATTCTTCCGGAAAACCACATGGGATGATGACTCCCACCAAGGTGATCTTTTGTCAACTTAATAGCTTCGTTTGCTCCATATGTGAATTTCCAAATTTGTCTAGCGGTACCACCTTTATATCTTTTAGTCACATTTCTGTGATAAGCGGGTCTGACAAAGTAGACTGTTTTTCCACTAACGTCGTATGCTGCTTCACTTGCTTGGGCAAGCGGAATTTTTGTCTTCTTCTTAGTGAGCAAGTCTATTGTTACAATTTGATTATCAGGGACTTTAGAATAAGCTCTGGTGTTGTAAATTACTTTACCATCAGGTGTCCAAGAATTGGTGATAGAGGCATCACGTTCATAGGTCCATCGTGTTGGTAGCCCTCCTTCAATAGGCATTGTGTAAACTTCCATAGGCCCTTCATAGCTAGCAGAAAAGGCAATGATTTTTCCATCAGGAGAGATTGAAGGGAAATTTTCTTCCTCTATGTGCGAAGTAAGCCTTTGTGCTAAACCTCCATTAAGAGGAACAGTCCAAAGATCTCCTTCAGCAACAAATACAATAGTATTGTTATGAATGTTAGGATTTTGATAGTAACCTTCAAAGCCTTGTGCAGAAGAAAAGCTAAAGGAAAAGACAGAAATAAAAAAAAGTAAAATGAATTTTGAAACGCAAAATATTGAAAATTTGTTCACAGGTTTAAATTTTAATTAATAGTTGAATTACAGCAGCTTAATTTTCCTAAAAATACTGCTATTTTGATAATATTTTTTTAACTGTTCCGCAAAATACTATACGAAACTTGTCTAAAAGTGAGGGAATGTCTCCAATAGAATTTGAAATGAAAAAACTTTGGAGTTAAAATCTGTATTATACGATTTTACATGTGATCAGGATTAACTGTAATTTCTTCTCCAACTTCACAATCTTCCCACTCTAGTCCAACCATACTATTTGATAAACCATCTACAAGTTTATCTAAAGTTTCATTTTCACCAGATATGTGTTCTTGATCATTGACTTTCACAAAACACTCATCATTATCATAGTTGTAGTTCAATTCAATTTTATTATCTAAATATTCAAATTCGTTGAGTAATTCGGTGGTTTTTTCCAATTTTCTATACACTTTATCTTTAATTCCATATTATTTTATTTGTTTAAATAAATATAAAAATTGTTTGAGTATTATAAAACTTTTACTCTTTTTTATACTTTTTTAACTTTGTTATAATTTTGTAAATTAGAATTATAAAATATTGAATTATGAAAAAATTGTGGGTTTATTGTACTGATATTAGGACACTTGAAATATGTAATAAATATTCCGAGGATGGATTAGATTACCAAGATGAAGAATATA
>PAHL01000060.1 GCA_002711185.1 Flavobacteriaceae bacterium | reverse complement strand
ATACAAAATGCTAAAAAAGATTTGATTGATCAAGAAAATCAAAATATGCAAAATATAAATAGTCAAATAGATTCAATAAATTCAACATTAAATTCACTTAAGAATTGAAGGAATTAGAAGAATATCTAAATTCAAAAATTGGTCTTTCCAACAATAAGAATATTGAATTATTGAAGACTGTTTTTACAAGGCTACAACTGACTGAATTATCCGAGAGAACAATTGCGGTAGTAGGGACTAATGGCAAAACTTCAACTTCAAAATTTATACACCGATTGCTTAAAAAAAATAATAGATCTTCCCTAACGTTTACCTCTCCTCATTTAGTGGAATATACAGAAAGGATAAAGTCTGATAAGAACTTAAATTTGCAAGACAATTTAGATTTTGTTAAAGATCTTGAAGAAAAAAATAAAATAGTTTTAGGGTATTTTGAAGCTTTATTCTTGCTTGCCTGCAAATCATTTTTAGAGAGTGAATATGACTATTACATATGTGAGGCAGGTATAGGTGGAAAACTTGATACTACTTCAATAATTCAAAGTAAAAATGTAGTGCTCACTAATATTGGAAAAGATCACCAAGATTTACTTGGTTACACAGATCAAGAGGTTTTGGATCAAAAAATTTTTATATCAAAAAATATAGAAAATTTATTCGTAGGCGATATAAATTCTGAATTAATAAATATTATTAAAAATAATTATCCACATAGTAAAGTTAAGTATTTTTTAAGAGACACTGTAGACACTCTAAATATGAACCTTAAAGACCTCATGGCAAATCAAAAGAATTTTCTGCTTGCTTTAAGCACGGTTTCTTCATTGCTGAATATAGACATTCTTAACGAATCAATTAGTTTAAATTTTGAGGAAATTGAGGGGAGGTTTGAAATTGTAAATCAAAATCCTATAAAAATTATAGATGGAGCACATAACTTAGATGGTGTAAAACATTTGTTTAAAGATTATGAAAGACAATACGATTTTGAACAAACAGATGTCTTTATTGGTTTTAAAAAAGGAAAAGATATTAGAAGTATTATCAGTTTTATTAATTCGAATAGTAAATATAAGATTTATTTTATTGAGGAGAAAACATTCTATGATCAAGAAAACCCTGTTATCTATTTAGATTATTTTCAAAAAGCAAAATTTGAATATGAAGTAGTCAACTTAGATGCTTTTTCGTCAAATAAGAGCCCTTCTATACTTTTAGGTAGTTTATATTTAATTGGAGAGTACAAAAAAAGGAAATTAGTATGAAAACATTTTTTATGATCAAACCGGACGGTGTTCAAAGAAACTTAATAGGTCAGATTATTTCACGAGTTGAAGTGAAGGGTTTCAATATAACAAAAATTAAAATGATGACTATTTCTAAAGAATTGGCAGAAGAGCATTATGAAGAGCATAAAGGTAAACAATTTTTTAATGATCTCGTTTCATTCATAACTAGTGGGCCAGTAGTTGCTATGCAGGTGGAGGGAGAAGACGTAGTTCTTCAGATTAGAAATATTATGGGTGCAACAAACCCTAATGAATCAACACCTGGATCTATACGAGGTGATTTAGCTACTGAATTAGACAAAAATGTTGTACACGGCTCAGACTCAGACGAAAGTGCTGAAAGAGAATTGTCATTATTCTTTGGAAACTAAATAAATATTTAAAAACAACAACTATTAGATTATTCTATTAGTACATGTTTGACTTAAATTTACGAAGAACTCTTTTTGGTGGTAACGATATTGCTATTGATTTGGGCACTGCAAATTCTCTAATTTATGTAAAAGGAGTAGGAGTAGTTGTTGATGAACCAACGCTTTTAGCGGTTAATAAAAGTGACAAATCAATTATAACTATTGGTAAAGAAGCAAAAAAACTTATAGGCAGAGTTCCAGACACAATTGAATTAGTAAGGCCATTAAGGGATGGAGTTATTTCGGAAATTGAAATGGCTGAAGAGCTTGTTAAAACACTTCTTTCAAAAGCTATAGGGAGAGCATACTCAAGGCCAAGAATTGTAATTTGTGTACCGAATGGAGTTACAAGTGTTGAGCAAAGATCTATAGAAACAGCTGCTCATGCTACTGGTGCATCAGAAGTATTTACAATCGAAGAACCAATGGCAGCAGCGATAGGTAGTGGTCTAAATATTTTTGAACCATATGGCAACATGATTGTTGATATAGGTGGTGGAACAACAGAGATTGCAGTTATTTCAATGGGGGACATAGTTAATGCTAACTCAGTAAGAGTAGGTGGTGAAGACATGACAGAAATTCTTATTGAGTGGCTTAGAAGAGAACATCAAATACTTGTTGATACTGGTATTGCTGAAAATATTAAGCATGCTGTTGGGTCAGCTTATCAATATGATAAAGAACCACAAGTAACTGTTACAGGAAGAGATATTGTTAGAGGTGTGCCCAAGCAAGTCTTACTGGAAGCGAGTGATGTAAGAAATGCTTTACAGCCTGTTGTAAATGATATAATTGAGGCTATTCGAATTTCTCTTTCTCAAACGCCGCCGGCTTTGGTTTCTGATATAGATAAGGATGGTGCATGGTTAACTGGCGGTGGGTCACTGTTAAAACAAATAGATAAAAAAATTGCAGAAGAACTTGGCATTCCAATTAACAATACTGAAGACCCTTTAAGTTCTGTTGTTATAGGTTCTGGTATTTGTTTAGAGAGGTTTCAAGATTATAAAAGTATTTTGAAGCTGTCACCAAAACCTAATTAAAATGCAAAGTTCCGAACTTTTTGGTATTAGAAAATATGTAATATATTTTCTGTTTTTATTTCTCTCTGGCTTGCTAACAGTAGTTGACTATTTTTCAGATAAATCTTTATCAAACTATATTCCAAATCAGATAAATTTTATTTCTAGTATTGAATTATCTGATAGATTCCAGCAATATGAGTTAATTGATTTATATTCTAACAAAGCTGATATAGTTGCAGAGAATATACGTCTTAAGGAAGAGCTTGTTGACTTAAGGCTTCTTTACATTGAAAATCAAGACCTAAGGGATGATATTCAGTCATATGAAGTTCTAATCAAAAACATAAGTAATTTTGAATTAACGTATTATCAGACAAGTTTAATTTTAAAAAACCTTACAGATGAGTATTTAATTTCTGGAGGTAGAGATAATAATTTTGAACCAGGGGATATAGTTATTAATGAGAAAGGTTATATTGTTGGTTATTTAGGAGAAGTATTTAATGATTATTCAATACTTGAATCACTAGATTCTACAAATTTTAATTTTAGGGCATTAGATGAAAATAATAATTCATACGAAACTTATTCAAATGGCAGAGAGTTAATAGTAAGTTCATTAGGCTTGTCAAATAATACAAAAGTAGGAATAATATACTCAGATATTATTTTTGGTCATATTGGTAAATTTCCATTTCTGGATTTAAATATTTACGAACAAAAAGTCTCAAATAATAAACTCACTGTATCAGTTGAAATAAAAGATACGCTATCTTTCCAAACTAAATTATTTATACCAAAAGAAAAATGAAAGTTTTGAAGTTAATTTCAATCACTTTCTTACTATTTTTAATTTGTATAATTGAAATTTATCTAAATACGTTTATATCACTTAATTTTGGCGTATATATTTATTTCCTAACACTTCTTTTGATTAGTGTAGATTTTTATGATCAAAATCTTGTACTCCCGATCTTTTTGTCAGGAGTCTTATACGATTCTTTTTTTAGTACATATTATATGGGTCTATATTCATCAATATTTATTTTGATAGTAATTATAGGTAATTTCTTAGTTTCAAAATATAGCAAATCTAATATAATTTACTTTGCGATATTATCTATTTGCTTTTTGATCTACATATCTCCTTTTATTTTCGTATTTGATATAAATTATTGGCTATCAAGGTATCTTTTATCAGTAATTATAAACTTTATTGCATTTATGATTCTAAAGAGAATTTTTAGTTTAAATGTTTAATCAAAGAAGACTTCAGTCTATATTTATATCTTTTCTAATTTTATTATCACTGATTCTTGTTGATATTTTTCAACTTCAGACAAAAGAATTTGATGTTACATCTCAAACTATCGATAACCAAAACTTAGATAAATTTTATATTACAGCACCAAGGGGTGAGATATATGATGTGAAGGGAGAAAAAATTGTTAAAACTATTTTGGAACCACACTTATTCATAAATGTCCGAAAGATAACAAACAAAAATTTGTTAGAATACAAACAGATAATTCAATATAATTTTCCTGATTTTGACAACAATGCAATAAATGAAATATTCGAAAGTAAAGATATTTTAAGCTTGGTTATTAATCTCTCAAATGTGGAATATGAAGTTAGAAATAATTTATTAATGAATTACGATGCTTTTGAAATTTTTGATTTACCCATAAGGAAATATATTCAAAATGAACTTTTTTCTCATACAATTGGTTATTTGGGAAAGCCAAACAAAGAGGAGAATTCTGAATTTATTAATGCATTAGGTAATAATCAAGTAGGCAAAAATGGGTTAGAAAGATACTATGAAGAATTTTTATCAGGGACACCTGGAGAAATAATTTTTGATGGCAGTAAGATTATAGAATTTATACAACCAATTCCGGGAAATGATTTATTCTTAACAATTGATTCGTCAACCCAATTTATAGTTAAGGAATCACTAAAACAAGGAATTGAATTGGCTAATAAAAGTTTTGAATCTTCAAATGAAATTAAAAAGGGAGCAGTTGTAGTTCTCGATGTGGAGACAGGTAATGTAGTGTCTATGGTATCGCTACCAGATTTCAATCCAAATAAATTTGTAAATGGTATTAGTGATTTTGAATATAAGCAATTAGATAGAGACCAAGCATTTAATAATTTCGCTATACAGGGTCTTTATCCTCCAGGGTCTGTTTTTAAAGTTGTTGCTTATTGGCTTGCACTTAGTGAAAATATATTTCCTGAAGAATTAAATAATAAAGATTCACAAATAGATTGTGAAGGAAGTCTTTCATTTGGGTTTGATGACGGTTCTCAACAGGTTTATAACGACTGGAAACTTGAAGGTCACGGAAAAGTTGATCTCAGAGAAGCAATAAAACAATCTTGTAATGTTTATTTTTGGGATATAGCACTGAAGATTTGGAGAAATTTTGGCAATACTGAATCAGAGTCAGTTCTTCAAGAGTACTCAAGAGAACTCGGTTTTAGTAACAAAACTAATATTGATTTACCTTTTGAGAAAGTAGGAATAATTCCAGATAGAGAATTATTTGAAGATTGGAAAATTTCAAGACCTGGATTAGTCAGAGAAGAGGGTTGGCTTGGTGGTGATTTGATGAATTTAATTATAGGTCAAGGTGCAATAACTTCAACACCTCTTCAAGTTGCTAATGCCTATAGAACTCTTTTAACAGGTGAAAATATCACACCTATGTTGAATATAAATGCGACTAAAACAATAAACAACCAAATTAATGTAAGTGATGAGTTTGTCACGTTCCTACTAAAAGATTTAAATTCCGTCACTAATAAAGGTGGGACAGCTTTTGTTTCTTTCAGCGTATTAGGAAACAAAGNTAATGATATTGGTGGTAAAACTGGAACAGCTCAAAATGCCGGTGACAAAAATAATACTTCTTGGTTTGTTGGTATAGATTCAGTTACAAATCCTAAATATCTTGTAGTGACAGTTGTTGACGAAGGTGGTTCAGGAAGTGCAGTAGCTGCTCCAGTATCGAGAAGAATTATCCAACACTTGTTAGGATACGACATAACTCCAGTTGAATTTGGAGAGATTACAGAATGATAAACAGAAAGATTACTTTATTAGGACCAGAAGGAACTAATTTATATATATTATTACAGTTTATTATATTCAGTATTATTTCTTGGTTTACTTTATTCACATCTGTAGAGTTAATTGAATTTAATACTGGCAATATTCTAACTAGACAAATAGTTTTCTCGTTAGTGGGTTTAGCCGTATTTTTCATTACAACTTATTTATCAATAGAAAATCTTTATAACTTAATTAATCCTTTGTTTATTTTGTCTATTTCTGTTTTAAGTGGTTTACTTTTTACATCACCGATATTAGGTGTTCGTAGATGGTATGATCTAGAGTACATAGGCTTACCAATATTTATCCAACCATCAGAATTTAGNAAAATAATTTTAGTTTTGTTCTTAGCAAAAATACTCAGTTCAGATACAAAAAAATCTATAGCTTTAATTGGTATTGTATTTAATTTATTTTTAATATTTATACAACCAGATTTAGGAACAACTATATTACTTTTAATTGTCACGGTAGTAATAATATTTTTGTCAGATATCACATTAAGAAGTGCTGTTTTAGGTGTATTAATTATATTTTCTTTATTTTTTGTATTTTTGGAATTAAATTTTTTGGGTGATTATCAAGTCTCTAGAATTACAGCATTTTTTTCTGGAGAAGATTTTTCACAACAGCAAAGCAGACTATCGATATCTTCAGGTGGTCTTTTTGGCACTTACTTTACAGATTCTCAGCTAACTGAAGTTTTTGTTCCTGTTCAAACTACAGATTTTATTTTTTCATTATTTGCAAAAAATTTTGGTTTTTTTGGAGCAACAATACTTCTTTTACTTTGGATATTGTTTTTTTTCAGAGTAAATAGACTAATCAGTAAAACAGAAATTTATTTTGAAAAATATTTACTTTCAGGATTATTAATTCTTCTTGCCTTACAAATATTGGTAAATTTATTAACAATTCTTGGNTTCATTCCTTTGACNGGNATCCCGTTTCCACTTCTGAGCCTTGGTGGTTCATCTATATTTGCTACTGCAGTTATATTTGGTTTAATTAATAGAGTCTTCATTGAAAACAACATAGTTGTTTAATTTATATACCTACTATTGTTAGATTATGTTTAATTTATATAATCATCATCTCGGAGGTTTTAATGTTTGGTATTTTCAAAAAGTCAAAGATTGTTCGCAAAAGCGACAATTTAGACAATACAAAAACTAAATGGTTTAATGGTCAAAAAGTAAAAATTAAGTCTGGAACAAGTCGTTCTGTATCCCACAAAAATAAAGAATTTAAAGATAAGAATCCAACTTGGTTTAGAGAACAACCATTACCAGTTCCCGAAGTTGATAAAAAACAAATGCTTATAAGTTCAAAAGACGGTACGTCAAAAGTTGCGATTTTAGAAGGCCCTACTTTAGTTCAATATTATTCATCTGAGAATAATGCAAAATCAAAAGTTGGAAACATTTACTTAGGAAAAGTAAAGAATGTACTTCCTGGAATGGAAGCTGCTTTTGTTTCCTTCGGTGAGGAAAAAAATGGAGTCCTTTATGTTGCTGATATCGAAAGTTCTTATAGAAATTCAAAGATTGAAAACTTACTAAAACCTGATCAAGAAATTTTGGTTCAAGTAGTAAAAGATGCAATGGGCGAAAAAGGTGCTCGATTGACAGGAAAAATTTCGCTTCCTGGAAGATACTTAGTTTTAATTCCAAATTCTAGAACAAAGGGAATATCTAGAAGGCTTTCTGATAATGAACGAAATAGATTAGACAAAATTATCAGAAAAATTAAACCCGAAAATTTTGGTGTGATTGTTAGGACTGCTGCGGAAGGCGTGAGTGAAAAAGCTTTAAAAGTTGATATTGAGAGGCTAGTAGAAGAGTGGAATGTTGTAAGNGATTATAAAAGTGCTGACGCACCTAAATTGATTCATCAAGAACCTGATGTCTCAATAAAAGTAATAAGGGAGCATTTAAATTCAACATTTAAGAAACTTTTAATTGATAAAAAAGAACAATTTGAAGAAGTTAAAGATTATGTAAACACTACATCTCCAGAAATAAAAGACATAGTTGACTTTTACCAGGATGAATTAGCACTTTTCGAGAGATACCATATTGAAGATCAGATAAAAAAAGCACTAGATAGAAAGGTATGGCTTCCTTCAGGTGGACATTTAATTATCGATAGAACAGAAGCTTTAACTGTTATAGATGTAAATACAGGAAAATTTGTTGGAAAAAATAGTTTAGAAGAAACTGTATATGAAAATAATTTAGAAGCTGCTGAGGAAATCGCACGACAGTTGAGACTTCGTGATATTGGTGGAATAATTGTAATTGATTTTATTGACATGGAGTCAATAAAAAAGCAGCAAAGCCTCTTAAATAGATTTAAGCAAGAATTAGCTAAAGATAAAACAAGAACACAAGTTTTTGAAATTTCTAGACTTGGCTTAGTTGAGATGACAAGAAAAAATGTTGCAGCAGGACTTGTTGAAAGTTTTTCTGAAGAATGCGAGGTTTGTAATGGAAGAGGGCTTATTATAAATGATATTTTTTCGAACAAAAGTATACAAGAGGGCTTGATTGAGCCAGAAGGTGTAGTAGAGTAACTTTTTATGAGTAAATATGCAGTAATAAAAGTTGGATCCTCTCAAGAGAGGGTGAGCGTTGGTGATGAATTTTCAGTTTCATCTAGTTTTAATTTAGATAGTTTAGTGCCAGTTTTAGTTAGTCCAAGAAAAGGGCAAATAGTTGTTGATGATAAAGACTTAAAGAAGTACAAAGTTGAATTGGAATTTGTATCAGATTCTAAATCTAAAAAAATAAATATATTTCAATATAAAAATAAAACTGGCAACAGAAGAAGAGTTGGATATAGAGAAAATGCTAAAATAGTAAAAGTTGTTAGTATTCAAGGTCTTGAAAGCGCTGAGGAGGAGTAGTGTCTAAAACAAAAGCTGGTGGTTCAACCAGGAACGGTAGAGATTCGGAGTCCAAACGCCTAGGTACAAAAGTCTTCGATGGTGAAAATATATCAGCTG
>PAHL01000034.1 GCA_002711185.1 Flavobacteriaceae bacterium | reverse complement strand
AAAAATGGCAAATTAAAAATAATATCTTTTTATGCAAAAAAAGCAAGAGGAGCTATGGCGAGATATTTAATCGAAAATAAGGCCAATTCAGTAAATGATTTACTCGAGTTTTCAAACGATGGCTATTCTTACAGTGAATCGGAGTCACAAAAATCAAATTCACCTGTTTTTATTCGTTAAATAATTATCAACTTTTAGGGCTGGATTAATTCCAAGAACATAGTTTTCCATGTAAAATTCTATAAAATTTGATTCTAGGAACGAATTACCAAGAACTTCATTCGAAGTAATTACTTTGTTAAGATTCAAATTTAGAAACGAATTTAAAAATCCAATTGAAATTGGCGCATAGCTATAGTGCCAAGGTTCATAATTAAATCCAGTTCTTTTTTTATCATTTGTATAAACTAGGTAGAACCCGAATCTTTCTGCATTTTTTTCTAACCACTTCCTTAATTTAACATAAGGGCCTTTTCCATAAAATTTTTCAGTAACTAAGACATCCCCTTCAATGACATAAGATCCATCAACAATATCAATATCAGTTCCCCAATGATGTCTCGAAGTCCCTGGTATTGTTGAATATTTAGTGATTTTTTTAATATTTTCTTTTAATGATAGACCAATTGATTCATTTTTTAGAAACTTTCTATTCCAAATATTTTTTTGATCATTGAAAGATCTGTAGCTGGAAATTATTCTAATTTCAATTCCATCAGACAAAGCAGCAATTCTCATTGAATCAAAAGAATCTGCAACTTTTGGAATTAGATTATATTTGAGTTTTTTATTTAAAAAATATTTTGATTTACCAATAAGATGAAGGTTCGAGAATTTTTTTTCAACTTGTCCGTGGATTAAAAGAGAAAAAAATGAAAAGAATAAAAAAAATTTAAAATTTTTCACATGAAGCTATTCATTTTGTAAATATATGTCTTACTAAGTAATTTTTTTAGATTAAATTTCATAATAAACAAATTTATATATTTGTTAAAATGCGGGAGTAGCTCAGTTGGTAGAGCGTCAGCCTTCCAAGCTGAATGTCGCCGGTTCGACCCCGGTCTCCCGCTCCAAAAGTGCATTTTAAAAAAAAATTACACTTGATGAGACAAACATTTTTTTATTTTTTATTAATTTCAAGCTTTATTTTAAACTCCCAACAGAGAAAATTAATCAAGGGAAAGCTTTTATATAGAAATAATAATGTAATTGCTGCGAATGTTATCAATAACTCTGATCAGTACAATACTATTACTGATTCTGAAGGTGAGTTTGATATCAGTGTAAAAACAGGTGACGAAATAATCTTTTCGTCGGTTGAGTTCAAGATCAAAAGTATTGTAATTACAGATGAAGTAATAAAAAAAAATAGACTAGTTGTAAATATTACAGAAAGAATAAATATTCTTGATGAAATTGTTATTTCGCCAGAAAACACCGAAAAATTTCTCGACTTAAAAGAAGAAGAGTTTAAAGGATTTGATTATGTTCAAGATAAATCCTCAGGACTGGATAATGTAGTTATGAGGGAGGGAAGATTAAATAATGGAATTGATTTTGTAAATGCTTTTAAATTAATTTCAAAAATCATATCAAATTCATCTAATGAAACTAACTCTAGGCTTGTTCCCAGCAAGATATTACCATATGTCTTCGAAGATAATTTTTTTACAAATGATTTAGGACTTAAACAAGAAGAAATATATGATTTCATGATGTATTTAGATAAAAAACTCACATCCAGAGACCTCCTAAAAAAATCAAAGCAATTCTTATTAATTGATTATTTATATACTGCAGTAAAAGAATTCAAAAGAATATAAATGAGTAGATTCATTTTATTTATATTTTCATCCACTTTATTGTCATTAAACGCTCAAAATAAGAGATCATCTTTATTAAAAGGAAATATTAACGTTTCAGATACATTATCCATATCCTCCATACACGTAATAAATAAATCTAGAGGAAGTGCTACAATAACTAATGAAATGGGATATTTCGAAATATACAGTTCAATTGAAGATACAATTATTTTCTCCTCAGTTCAGTACAAATTAAAAATTATAGTTATCAGTGCTGAAATGCTAGAAAGTGAAAAAGTAATTATTCCATTAGAGGTTTTTGTTAATGAGCTGAATGAGGTTGTTGTTAAACCGCATAATTTATCTGGTAATTTATTTAATGATATTGCAAACTCTAATTCGAAACCTATTAATTTTTATAATCTTGGTATCCCAGGTTTTNTTGGAACTAGAAAGGAAAAGNTAATTTCTCCAGNATCTATTATAGCGACNTCAATATTATCTGGAAANATTCCTATTGAGCCAATTTATAAGCATATTTCAGGATATTATAAAAATTTAAAGAAAANACGANACCTTGAAATAGACTTTGATCTGATTTCAAATTTGATAAAATTTTATGGTATTGATTATTTTACGATATCCTTTGGTATAAGANAAGATGAGATTTATGACTTTGTTTCAGGCNCCTATGNTAATTATCCGATNAAAGAGACTTTTCTCAATAATGAACANAATAAAGTGATTAGTTATTTTGAGGATAATTATGAGAGAATTTCAGAATCAAAATAATTTTAAACTGTTATTAGTAAATATGGTTTTATATATTTGATTAAATTTATANGATGTATTTTTTCATAAGTGGAGCAGAAATAGCTTTAATATTCTTTATTGTNCTTCTTGTTTTCGGNGCTGATAAAATNCCTTCNATTGCAAGAACAATGGCTAAAAGTATTACTCAAATAAAACAAGCAACGAATGAGATAAAGTCAGAAATTCAAAAATCAACTGATATAAATGAATCCTCTGATTCTATAACTAAAGAGCTGAAAAAAGAATTTAAAAGTGCAAAGAAAGATTTTGATGAATTGAAGGATTCATTAAAAAGAAAAGTTTAAATTTTCCTACTCAAGCTAAGGCCGTCTCTAATGGGTAATAAAATAGTTTCAAACGATTCGTGGTTTTTTATCAAGGAGTTAAACTTTTTAATGATTTGAGTATCTATATCACCCTTATTAGTTTTACCCAAAACCTTACCGCTCCATAATACATTGTCAGTAATTAGTATTCCTCCTTTTTTTAGCTTTGGTGTTATTAATTCTAAATAATTAATATAATTTGCTTTATCAGCATCGAGAAAAACTATATCGAAAGACCCTTNCAATTTCTCGATTATCGAAAGAGCGCTTCCAAGATATTGTTTGATTTGTTTTTTTTTATCACTTTGCTTAAAAAATTTATTTTGAAAATCAATTAACTCCTCATTTATTTCAATAGTNTGAATTGTTCCATTTGGATCTAATCCTTCAGATAAACATAAAGTTCCGTAACCTGTGTATGTTCCAATTTCAAGTATTTGTTTTGGTTTAATTAGTTTAGATATTAAACTAAGAAGTCTTCCTTGGAGTTTACCGCTAAGCATTCTTGGATGCAAAATTTTTTGATTTGTTTCTTTTCTTAATTTCTTCAACAACTCAGATTCCTCACTGCTATTTTTTAAAGAATACTCTAATATTGATTCATTTATGAAATTCATATTTTTTTAATCAGGTCTTGCGTATAAAAATCGTTTTATAAGTTTAGGCAGTGCATATCCATCCAAGCCGTTAATAGAAACTATATTCCCTTTATCAAGTTGTAACATTCCATCTTCTAATAATAGTTCATCTTTAATAAGCACTAATTTTATTTCACCTACAATTAGAATTGTTCCATTTTCTTTTATATCGTATTTGTTTAAAAATTTACAACCAACTTGAATTGGAGAGTTTTTTACAAATGGTGCTTGAAAATTATTCTTAAACTCATAATCTAAGTCTGTTTTATCAAACTCAGATATTTTTTTAGGAAATTTAGCACTTGTCTTGTGAGCAGATTTGATTTGTGTTTTTGTAATTTGATTTAATGTGAAATATTTATGATTTAAAATATTTTCATAGGTATTTCTTGGAACTGTTGTAGGTCTTGTAATAAAACCAATTAAAGGTGGTTTGCTTCCAAGATGAGTAACAGAGCTAAAAATAGCAACGTTATTAATTTTTTCGTCAGTTTTCGTTGCAATTAAATTTGCTGACTTATATCCAGTTAAACTATTAATAAGATTTAAACGGAATATTTTTGACATTTTCATAATGTCTTCGTGATTAAAATTTAACATTTTTCTCTTATGGATTTAATTACAATAAACCTCTCCAATTTCATAACTTTGATACGTTTTTAAATCAACTTCTCCTGATCCACTTTGATCTGGCACATAATTAACTTCGTCGAAGGTATTTTGAAAATCCTCTGAAGTATCTTTATTAAAGAAAAAATAATATTTATTGTTGATGATTTTTTTATCAACGATTAAAATTGAAAAACATTCATCATCTTTTTCACAACTTAAGGTAATCATAAAAAAGAAAATAATTTTTATGTATTTCATGATAAGAAATTGAATTTCAAGTGTAAATTTAGTTAAAAATACTTACGACAATTTTACTTTATTATATGTTTATTAGCTGAATCTTTTTATTTAAATTGTATAATAAAAATACATGTCTGAAATAGGGGTAGTAATTACTTTTGTGGTGGTTCTTTTTGGAGGGGTATTAGCATATTCTTTTTTTAGCACTTCTTTTGGTTATGAGGAGGATGAAAATAAAAATTATATACCTGATCGCCTAGAGAGAATGTTTGGAAAAGAAATTAAAAAAAAGGAAAATAAAAATCCTAAAAAAAAATAAATTTTATAATTATTATTTATTAAAATGATAAGTTTTTGGGAAAAAAAATCTTTTATTAATTATGATTTAATTGTTATTGGTGGGGGGTTAACAGGAATGTTTTGCGCATTATCATTTATTAATAAAAAACCAAAATCAAAAGTTTTAATTCTTGAAAGAGGTATTCTTCCTAGCGGTGCAAGTACAAAAAATGCTGGTTTTGCTACTTTTGGTTCTCTCTCAGAGATAATTTCTGATAATAAAACTTTGTCAGACAATTCAGTTTTCAATCTAGTTGAAAAAAGAGTATTAGGACTCGAATTATTAAAAAAAACTATTCCAAAGGCTAATTTAAATATTAAAAATTATGGAGGTTATGAGTTGATTTTTAAAAACCACTTTGATTTAGAAATGTTGATTGAAAAGTATAACAAGCTTCTTTATCCAATTTTTAACGATAATATTTTCTTTCAAGCAAAAGAGAAAATTAAATTATTCGGTTTTTCTAAAACAAAATTAACTAATTTAATATTTAATCCTTACGAGTCTCAAATAGATCCTGGTGAGACAGTTTTTACACTCCAAAGAATTTTATTATCTAAAGGTGTTAATATTATTAATGGAGCAAATGTTCAAGACTTCGATTATTCAGGAAATGCGTTTGAGATTATTACCAAAAATGATAATGAAATAATCAAATTTAAATCAACATTTATGGCTATATGCTCTAATGCGTTTGCTAAGAAATGGTTTCCAAATGAAGATATTAACCCTGGAAGAGGTATGATTATTGTTACAAAACCTCTAAAAGATCTCAAATTTAAAGGTTCATTTCACTATAACGAAGGTTTCAATTATTTTAGAAATTTTAAAAAAAGAGTAATTATTGGCGGAGGTAGAAATCTTGATTTCAAATCTGAAGCCACTAGTCAATTTGGAATTAATAAGTTTATTAAAAAATCACTTATTAACGATCTACATAATATCATTTTACAAAATCAAGAGTTTGAAATCGATATGGAGTGGTCGGGTATAATGGCTTTTGGATCTTCTAAAGAACCAATCGTAAAAAAATTAAGTGATAGATCGGTATTGGCTGTTAGACTCGGAGGAATAGGAGTATCAATTTCGAGCAGTTTAGGCAAAGAAGCTTCCGAATTACTTCTATAATACTTTTAATATTTTTTCTAATCTTAAAGATCTAGATCCCTTAATTAAAATATTTTTTTCTTTTACCNCCTTTAATGAAATAAATTTTATTAACTCATCAGTTGAATGGTATTTTTTAAAGTAATTAGNAGTGTTACTAATTTCAAAAAAGTTTTCTCCCACAGTTATAACCTTATCAAAAGAAAGGTCAATAATTAAATTTACTATTTGTTTATGGGCTGATTTTGAATACTCTCCAAGCTCAAGCATATCTCCAATTATTAGTATCCTATCATTTGTAAATTTTTTATGAAAATTTTTGATTGCAAATTCCATNCTTGAAGGATTTGCATTGTATGCATCTAATATTATTTTTTTGTTATTAATCTTTATTACTTGAGATCTGTTATCCAATGGTCTATAAGACTCAATTGCTTCTTTAATGTTTTTTAGTGAGACATTAAAAAAATCTCCGATTACTATTGCTGCAGAAACATTAGGTAGGTTATATTCACCGTAAAGATTAGTAATAAATTTAGATCCCTTGAAACTAATCTCTAAATTATTTTTGTTACTTAGGTTATATACTAGATTGAAATCTGCCTTTTCTTCTTGACCAAATGAAATATATTTTTTATTTCCAAGTTTATTTATTTGGTTTTGGTTATCATGATTTACAAAAATTTCACCATTAGAAGAGTCTAAAAAATCATATAACTCAGATTTACCCTTTATTACACCTTCTTTTCCGCCAAANCCCTCAAGATGTGCCAAGCCAAAATTAGTAATAAAACCATGTGTTGGTTTTGCTATCTTACAGAGGTTTTTAATTTCATTNAAATGATTTGCTCCCATTTCAATTATTAGAAAATCNGAAGAAATTGGAGTATTTAGAATTGTAATAGGAACCCCTATATGGTTATTGAGGTTTCCAATTGTTGCATGAGTATTATGTTTTTTACTTAAAACAATTTTTAATAATTCTTTTGTAGTTGTTTTTCCATTACTACCAGTTATAGCTAAAACTGGACATTTAAATTTTTGTCTATGAAAGGATGCAAGTTTTTGCAGAGTTTCTAATGAGTTTTTTACATAAATGAATTTATTTGATTTAGATGCTAACTCCTCATTATCAACAACTGCAGAAATAGCGCCTTTATATAATGATTCAGCTGCGTAATCATTACCATTATATTTTTCTCCACTTAAAGCAAAAAACAATCCATTTTTTAATGGATTACGTGAGTCAGTATATACTCCAGAAGATTTTTTGAATATATCGTATATTTCTTTAATATAATTCATAAAAAAGGCATCTATTTAGATGCCTTGTATGATTTTAGCGCCCTCGTTTGTGACGAGCAGATTTCTTTTTCTTACTTTTAGATCCGAGCCTTGACATAGCACATCTAAAACCAATGTAATCAGTAGCTACATATTGGGGAAGATACCTTCGTTGGGCAGGATCAAGCCAATATGCTCGATCTTTCCATGACCCACCTTTATAAATTCTTACAGCATCAGTAATCAAAGAAGTTCTTTTAGGAGACTCATCAATACTTCTCTCTAAATTACCATTTTCATCAACTCTTACTGATGCATAATTTGGAGAGTCATACATTACCGTACTCTCAGCTCTACTATTTTCATCTCCTTCTTCAGGTTTTCCATCTATAAATGATCTGGATGACTCAATGTCTCCATCTCTGAAATTTATATTATCACTTTCAGAAAAATTTCCTCTGAGAAAAGTTTCCTCTTCATCAATAGCGACCTGGTCTAATTCACCTGGCATTCTTTTTAAAACAACTCGTCCGTTAGGNAGGGTATCATAAACTAATTCATCCGGTGATATGACTCTAGCTTTACCATCTTCACCAATTACATTTTTTAAATAAACATTACCTCTAAAATAATTAAAATCNTTGTACTCATCATCAATTATTGGTCTGTAAACATCAAGAACCCATTCGGCTACATTTCCACCCATATCGTATATTCCAAAATCATTGGGGGGGTATGATTTTACTTGAATTGTTATATCTGCTCCATCATCAGACCATCCAGCAATTCCACCATAATCACCTTTACCAAATTTAAAATTTGCTAGTTGGTCACCCTCCATCTTACGATCTTGAGAACGAGTATATTCCCCTGACCATGGATATTTTTTCTTTCCTCTNTAGTTATTGTATTCCCTATCACCTACTAAGGCCAAAGCAGCATATTCCCACTCAGTTTCAGTAGGAAGCCTGTATGATGGTAATAGTAAACCTTTTTCAACTCCAGCATAAACATTTACTGTAGAAGTATCTTTTTTAGCAGTTCCTCTTTTACCTGAATTTATAATTGGAGTTTCACCTCCATCAAGACTGTCGATTTTTGACCCGTAACTAGTTTCAGGCCTTGTTAAATATGCTTGAGTATTAAATGTACTATTAGCATCTATCGCTGTGTATCTTACATCTTTCTTAACGTAAGCTTCTCTTTCTAAAAGAAATTCGTTCACTCTATCAGTCCTCCATTCAGCATATTGAACTGCTTGAACCCAACTAACCCCAACTACTGGATACTCCGCATATGCTGGGTGTCGAAGGTAATTTGAAGTTAATTCCTCAACATACCCTAAAGAATTCCTCCAAACAAGAGTGTCTGGCAGCGCACTTTTATATATTGCTCTGTATTCAGGTTCGCTTTGNGGAAAAACTGTTTCTAGCCAGTCNAGATATTCCATNTACATNATGTTTGTAACTTCTGTTTCATCGATGTAAAATGACATTACATGTTGTTGGGAAGGCGCATTATTGAAATCATGGATGACATCATCTTGGACCTGACCCTTTGTAAAAGTTCCACCTTCAATAAAAACTAAGCCAGGACCTGTCTCTTGTTCTTCGAAATCGGTGTTATACTGGAAACCTCCTTTTTTTGAATTAATTCCCCATCCAGTTCCTCTGGACATGTTATTTTTTCCGCAACCATTAATTAACATTAAAATTGTTAAAAGGATTGGACCATATAAGTTGTTTATTTTCATATTCTCTTAGTGAAGATTATAAAATAACTTTTACAAATATAATAATTTTTAACACGATCTTTTAAAATTATTTACATACTGATTTATAATCAATTAACGTATAATAATTTTTTTTATTATTTAGGTTTTTAATTACTGTTATAATTACAGTCATTTGCATAACATTTTTGATTAAAAGTCGTTATATAAATAGTTATGGATGTAAAGAACATTAAATATTATTATTTAATGACATTTTTTTTTGTCACTATTTCGGTTTATTCTCAAGACAGAGTAATAACAACGGGGGTCCCCTTTTTACAAATCACTCCAGATGCTAGAGCAGCTGGAATGGGTGATATGGGGGTTGCAACAAGTGCTGATGAGTTTTCTCAACAATGGAACCCTGCTAAATATCCTTTTAACTCAAATAATGAAGGCTTTGCTATTAGTTACACTCCATACCTTAGTAAGTTGGTCAATGATATTTTCTTAGGAAATGTTACATATTATAAAAAACTCAATGAGAGAAGCGCATGGGCAACCAGCTTTAAATATTTTAGTTTGGGTGATATTCAGTTTAATGAAATTATTGGAGGAACAATAGTTGATCAAGGAATAGAAAAACCAAACGAATTAACCCTAGATATTTCTTATTCTTTGAAATTAAGTGAATTATTTTCAATGTCTGTTGTTGCCCGGTATATAAGATCAGACTTGAAATTATCATCTGATTCAGATTCAAGTTCTGCGAATTCATTGGGAATTGATATTTCTGCATTTTACAGGAGTAAATCGTTTGAATTTAGCGGAATAAATTCAATTTTAAGATCTGGAATTAATATTTCGAATATTGGCCCACGCCTAAAGTATGATGTAGGAGGAAGACAAAATTTTATACCAACAAACCTAAAAGTTGGAACAGGACTACAGATGAATATTGATGATGATAATAGCATAACTGTTAATCTTGAATTAAATAAATTATTAGTTCCAACTCCAATTGCTTTTTTTGATCAAAACAATCAATTTATTGGATATAAGCAACCTGATGTTGGTTTTTTAAAAGGAATAATCGAATCCTTTAGTGATGCTCCTGATGGTTTCAAGGAAGAGCTTCAAGAAATAGCTTGGTCACTAGGCTTTGAATATATTTTTAAAAATAATTTTTCACTCAGAACCGGTTATTTTAATGAAAATAAATACAAAGGATCAAGACGATATATTACTTTTGGAACAGGTTTTTTAATTAATCAAATGAATTTTAATGTTTCTTACCTTTTTTCCACTTCAAATGTTAGAAGTCCTCTAGAAAATACATTGAGATTTTCATTAGCCTTTAATATTGGAGAAACTATATAAATTAATAAGAATTCAGTATTTTTGTTTTATTAAAACATATAATATTTTTTATTAATATTTCATGAAAAAAATCACAAAGGAAACATATTTAGATTGGTATGAAAAAATGTTTTTTTGGAGAAAATTTGAAGATAAGCTAGCTTCTGTATATATCCAACAAAAAGTAAGGGGTTTTTTACATCTATATAACGGTCAAGAAGCTATTTTAGCGGGTGCTCTTCATGTTATGGAATTGGGTAAAGATAGAATGATTACTGCATACCGAAACCATGTACAACCAATTGGAATGGGTGAGGATCCAAAAAGAGTTATGGCTGAATTATTTGGAAAGGTTACTGGAACCTCCAATGGACTTGGAGGTTCAATGCATATTTTTTCAAAAAAATATAAATTTCATGGAGGACATGGAATTGTTGGTGGTCAAATACCTCTTGGAGCTGGAATGGCTTTTGGAGATAAATATTTTAACAGAGATAATGTGACACTCTGTTTTTTAGGAGACGGTGCCGTTAGGCAAGGAACTTTACATGAAACGTTAAATTTATCAACACTTTGGAAATTACCAGTTGTATTTATAGTAGAGAATAATGGTTATGCAATGGGAACATCTGTTGAGAGAACAGCAAGTCATCAAGATATATGGAAACTTGGTCTTGGTTATGAAATGCCGTGTGAACCTGTTGATGCAATGAATCCTGTTTTAGTTGCAAAATCTATTGATAAAGCTTTAAAGTATGCTAGATCAGGAAAAGGGCCATCTTTCCTTGAGATGAAAACATACAGGTACAGGGGACATTCAATGTCCGATGCACAAAAATATAGAACTAAAGACGAGGTTGAAGAGTACAGAAAAATCGATCCTATAATTCAAGTGAAAGATGTTATTTTAAAAAATAAGTATGCAAANCAGTCTGATTTGGATAAAATTGATCAATTAGTTAAAGAAAAAGTTTTGGATTGTGAAAAATTTGCTAATGAATCACCTTATCCAGATAAAAGCCTTATGTATGACGCTGTCTACGAACAAGAAAATTATCCGTTTTTAAAACATAAATTAGATTGAAATGCCTGAAATTATAAATATGCCCCGATTAAGTGATACGATGGAGGAGGGTACAGTAGCAAAATGGTTCGTGAAAGTTGGAGATATGGTTAAAGAAGGAGATATTTTAGCCGAAATAGAGACTGATAAAGCAACCATGGAGTTTGAAGCTTTTCATGAAGGTGAACTTCTTTATATAGGAATAAAAGAGGGAGAAACTGCTATTGTTGACAGTTTGTTGGCAATTATTGGTGAAAAGAATGAAGATATTTCAAATTATATAAATGGTAATTCCAAAGAAGTCAAAGTCGAAAATTCTATAGAAACCGCAACGGAAAAACCAAATGAAGATGTTGAGGTTATCATAAAAACACAAACAAACTTTGAGGTTGTTAATATGCCCCGATTAAGTGACACGATGGAGGAGGGTACAGTTGCAAAGTGGTTTATAAATGTAGGAGACATAGTTAAAGAAGGAGATATTTTAGCTGAAATTGAAACTGATAAGGCGACTATGGAATTCGAATCATTTTATTCAGGTCATCTTCTTTATATTGGAGTAGATGAAGGAAAAACAGCAAAAGTAGACACTGTTTTGGCTATAATTGGTGATAAAGAAGTTAATGTTGAGCAAGTTTTAGCTTCATTGAAAAAATCTAATACTGATGAAATTGAAGTTAGCATTCCAGAAGCAAAAATTGAAGAGGTCAAACCTAAACTTGAAACTGATAAGCACTCTGAGCAAGCTAAAAATAATAAAGTATTGTCATCTACAGAAAATAATAAAAGGATTTTTGTATCACCTTTAGCAAAAAAAATTGCATTCGAAAAAGGAATAAGTCTATCTAAGATAAATGGAAGTGGAGATAATGGAAGAATTATTAAAAGGGATATTGAAAATTATACTGATAATTCGAAAGAAAAAGAAAGTTCTTTTTCATTTGGAGAAGAATCTTTTGAAGAGTTTCCAAATAGTCAAATGAGAAAAACAATTGCAAAAAGGCTTTCTGAATCTAAGTTTTCTGCACCGCACTACTATTTAGGAGTTGAATTTAATATGGATAACTTAATCTCTTTTAGAATTCAGCATAATAATTCAATAGATTCAAAAATATCTTTTAATGATATAATAATAAAGGCCACAGCCAAGGCTTTAAGAATCCACCCTGAAGTAAATGCTAAGTGGTCAGATGATAAAATAGTTCAATATAAACATGTACACATTGGTGTAGCTGTTGCAGTTGACGAAGGTTTAGTTGTACCAGTTGTTAAATATGCAAATGAAATAAGTTTACTTAGTATAGGTCAATCAGTCAAAGATCTCGCGAGCAGGGCAAGATCCAAAAAACTAATTCCAACAGAAATGGAAGGAAGTACCTTCACAATATCTAACCTTGGCATGTTTGGTATTTCAGAATTCACATCTATAATTAATCAACCAAATTCAGCAATTTTATCCGTTGGTGCAATAGTTCAAAAACCAATTGTAAAAGATGGAAAAATTGTTGTAGGCAACACAATGAAAATAACCTTGGCTTGTGACCATAGAGTTGTTGATGGGGCAACTGGCTCAGCTTTTTTAAGTACTCTTAGAAACTTTATTGAAAATCCTGTTGGAATTTTATTATGATTTATGCTACATAAAAAAACATTCTTAATAACTGGTGCAAGTAATGGTATAGGTTTTGAATTAGTTAAAATGGCAACTGATAAAGGTCATAATGTTATTGCAATATCCAGAAATACAAGTAATTTAAAATCTATAAAAGGTGTAAATGTATTTTCTGTTGATATAACTGATGAAAAATCTTTAAAGTCATTTACTAATAGACTCATCAAACAAAAAATCAAATTAGATATCATAATAAATAACGCAGGGGCTTTAATTAATAAACCTTTTATGAATACCACGATTAAAGATTTTAAAGATATTTTTAATGTAAATATTTTTGGTCTAGCAACATTAACTCGTTTGTGTTTACCAATAACAAACAAGGATGGACACATTGTAAATATAAGTAGTATGGGTGGAGTCCAAGGCAGTGCAAAGTTTCCTGGGCTTTCAGTTTATTCCAGTAGTAAAGGTGCATTGATAACACTTACGGAAATCCTTGCTGAAGAATTCAAAGAATCAGGGCCTTCATTTAACGTATTAGCCCTCGGAGCAGTTCAAACAGAAATGTTGAAAAAGGCATTTCCTGACTATAAAGCTAGGGTTACAGCAAAAAAAATGGCTAGCTATATTCTAGATTTTTCAATATCAGGAAATGAATTTTACAATGGAAAACTAATCCCTGTATCCTTATCAACTCCTTAAATAAAAATATTTGAAAACAATTTTTGAATATATTCCCAGTAAATCTCATAAATTAATAAAGCTATATATAAATAAATATCCAGTAAGGTTTAAAATTTCAGATAAAAGATTTTCTAAACACGGTGACTATAGACTTTATTTTNATGGAGACGAGCAAATTTCTATTAATTCAAATTTAAATTCATATAAGTTTTTAATAACCCTTGTTCANGAGATATCCCATTTAGTTTCTTACAGAATCTATGGAAGAAACATTAAGCCGCATGGAATAGAATGGAAAAAAACTTACAAAAATTTAATATATCCTTTCCTAAACAATAAGATATTCCCAAAAGAACTTNTTACTATACTAAAAAAACATTTTATCAACCCCAAAAGCTCTACTGATTCAGATATAGAATTAGCTNTTGCATTAAAAAAATATGATAACTTTAAAGAACTTTGTCTTTATCAAATATCTGAAGGNGCTGTTTTTAAAATTTATAATGGAAGAGTTTTTAAAAAAGGACCANTCAAAAGAAAAAGAATAGAATGTGAAGAATTAAAATCAAAAAAGCTTTATTTATTTAGCCCNTTAGCTGAGATTGATTTGATTTAAAGTTGGACTTATTTTTTCATAAACTCCTTAGCTTTTTTTAATATTTCTGATGAGTAAACAAATTCATCGAAATTAGTATTTTTAGAGTTAAATATTTCCTCCTTAGTNCCCTCCCATTCTTTTAGTCCATCTTTNAGAAAAATAATATTTTCACCAATTTCCATTACCGAATTCATATCATGAGTATTGATTACAGTTGTAATACCATATTCTTTTGTTATTTCTTGAATTAAGTTATCAATTATTATCGCAGTTTTTGGATCTAGTCCTGAATTAGGTTCATCACAAAATAAAAATTTAGGATTCATTACAATAGCTCTTGCTATAGCAACTCTTTTTTGCATTCCTCCAGAAAGCTCAGAAGGCATTTTTTGGTTGGAGTCAACTAAATTGACTCTTTTTATAACTTCATTAACTCTTTCTAACATTTCATCATCAGTTTTTGATGTAAACATTTTTAATGGAAAAATTATATTCTCCTCAACATTCATGGAATCAAATAAAGCGCTTCCTTGAAAGACTATTCCCATATCTTGTCTTAAAAGCCTTCTTTCTTTACTTTTTAAATCAGTCAAAGAAACATCATTGAAAAATATTTTACCGCTATTTGGAATATGTAATCCAAGCAAACACTTTAACAACACAGTTTTACCGGAACCACTTTGACCAATTATCAAATTAGTTTTACCTCTTTCAAATTTAGCATTGATTTTTTCAAGGATATTAACCTGATCAAAGGACTTACATAGATTTTGAACAGTTATCATTACACAAGTAAAATTTGAGTTATAATATAATTAACAAAAATAATAACAACACTGGTCCATACAAAGGAAGTTGTACTGGCTTTTCCTACTTGAAGAGCTCCACCTTTAAGATAGTATCCATGATATGCAGGAATTGTGGCTAAAAGAAATGAAAAAATAACTGTTTTGATAAATGCATATTGAATATGAAAAGGAATAAAATCTATTTGTATTCCTTCAATAAAAAGCGCACTGGAACAAAACCCGCCATAAACGCTGGCTATATATCCACCAAAAACACCTAAAAACATTGAAAATGTTATGACAAATGGATATAATAATAAAGCAATTATTTTTGGAAATATTAAATAGTTATGTGTATTGATACCCATAACTTCCAATGCATCAATTTGTTCTGTAACTCTCATAGTTCCTATACTTGATGTGATGTAAGAGCCAACCTTACCAGCCATAATAATTGACATAAAAGTTGGAGCAAATTCCATAATAACGGATTGTCTAGTAGCATAGCCTATAAGGTTTTTAGGGATAAGTGGATTACTCATATTTAATGCAGTTTGNATAGCAACAACTCCACCTACAAAAAAAGAAATGAATGCAACTATACCTATTGAACCTAAAATTAAAACTTCAATATCTTTAAAAATTAGNGGNCTAAGAACAGACCATTTGGTAAATTTTCCAAAAACTTTTTGTAACATTAAAAAATAGCTACCAATTTTTTCAATTGTTTTCATCTGAGAATAAAATTACAAAAAGGAAATTCGATAAATTAAAAAAAAACTATAATTGATATGTGACAGCATTTATATTCATTCCAGCTCCAACACTTGCAAATAAGATTATGTCTCCTTTTTCAATGTGGTGACCACCATAATTTATCTTCATAACTAAGTCAAGTAGAGTGGGAATNGTTGCAGTAGAGCTATTTCCATACTTCTCAATGTTCATCGGTAAAATATTTTCAGGAGTATTATGATTATAAAGTTTAAAAAATCTTTTGATTATTACCTCATCCATTTTTTTATTTGCTTGGTGAATAAATATTTTTTTTAATTTACTTATTTCATATCCAGACTCATCAAAACATAATTTCATAGCTTGTGGAACCTTATTCAATGCAAACTCATAAACTTTTCTACCCTGCATTTTTATGTATTTTGTGTTGTCAGCTTCAATTTTATTTGATCTTCCATAAAAAATATAGTCAATTTCCCCATCATTGGCATATGTAACAGTTTTATGACTTAATATACCATCACTATTACTGTTTAATTCAGTAACAACTGCACCTGCACCATCGGAGAAAATCATTCCGTCTCTGTCATTTGAATCAACAACCCTTGATAAAGTTTCTGAACCAATTACCAAACATCTTTTAGCAATACCCGATTTAATGAAACAATTTGACTGAATTAAACCCTCTAGCCAACCTGGACAACCAAAAAGAATATCATATGCAACACAATTTGGATTTTTTATTCCAAGCTTAGATTTAACTCTTGATGCCAAAGAGGGCATTGCGTCAACTTGAATTGAACCTTTAGAAACATCACCAATGTTGTGAGCTAGAATTATGTAATCTATTGTCTCAGAGTCAATTGATGATGAATTTATTGCATTTTTTGCTGCTTTTGCAGCAATATCAGATGAATTCAGATTATCTGGAGCGTATTTCCTCTCCTTGATACCCGTAATAGCTTCAAGTTTATCAATTATTTCCTTATTTTCTGATGCAATTTTATTTCCATTAATATCTAAAAAAAAGTGATTTACAAATGCATCATTTTTAACAATATTTTCGGGGATATAGCAACCAGTGCCTATTATTTTTGAATTCATATATATCATATAAAATTATTAAAAGGTATTTAAAGAAATTCAACCAAACCTTTTAATCGATGATGTTCATTTTTTTTTAAAATTGTACAAAAAAGAATTTATTCTTTTTTAATTGATTGAAGATCAGTGTTTTTAAAATCATTTACAGAGGGACAGCTACAAATTAGATTACGATCCCCAAAAGCTTCGTCTACTCTTCTAACACTTGGCCAGAATTTATTCTTTTTAACAAAATCCAATGGAAATGCTGCTTTTTTTCTCGTGTATTTATATGGCCAATTATCATTTGTAATCATAGAAAGTGTATGTGGAGCATTTTTAAGAATTTCAATATCTTCTTGATCGTCACTTTCAATTTCCAATCTAATAGATATCATTGCTTGACAAAAACGATCAATCTCAGATAAATTTTCACTTTCTGTGGGTTCAATCATCATAGTTCCAGGAACAGGAAAAGAAACAGTGGGAGCATGAAATCCATAGTCCATTAATCTTTTTGCTATATCAACAACTTCAATTTTTTTTCTTCTGAAACNCCTACAATCAATTATCAACTCATGTGCAGATCTATTATTTTNTCCTGTATATAGTATTTCGTATGCTCCCTCTAACGATTTTTTTATGTAGTTAGCGTTTAAAATTGCTATTTCAGTTGATTTTTTCAATCCTTTTTTACCAAGCATTTTTATGTATCCATATGATATAATACAAGCAAGAGCAGATCCCCAAGGAGCTGAGGATATAGCTTTTATTGCATTTTTACCCCCAGTTTTTATGATTGGATTTGATGGTAAAAAGGAAGCCAAGTGTTTTGCTACACATATTGGTCCGACTCCAGGACCACCTCCTCCATGAGGAATAGCAAATGTTTTATGTAAATTTAAATGACATACATCTGCTCCAATTATTGAAGGACTTGTTAATCCGACCTGAGCATTCATATTTGCCCCATCCATATAAACTTGTCCACCATTATCATGGATAAGTTTTGTTATCTCTTTAATTTTTACTTCAAAAACTCCATGAGTTGATGGGTAGGTAATCATTAATGCGGCTAATTTATCTTTATGCATTCTAACTTTTTCATTTATGTCTTCAAAGTCGATATTACCATTTTCATCTGTTTTAATTACAACAACTTTCATTCCTGCCATTATTGCTGAGGCAGGATTTGTTCCNTGAGCAGAGGCTGGAATTAAACAGATATTTCGATTTGTATTTCCCTTCGAAAAATGATATGCCCTAATAACCATTAAACCAGTATACTCACCTTGAGCTCCTGAGTTTGGCTGAATTGAGGTCGCATAGAATCCAGTTATTTCATTTAATTGANTANTTAAAACATCCAAGATGTAGTGATAGCCCTTTGCTTGATTTTCAGGGACAAATGGATGAATNTTATTCCAGTTTGGAGAACTAAGTGGGAGCATCTCTGAGGCAGCATTCAATTTCATAGTACATGAACCCAAAGAAATCATAGAGTGGTTTAAAGATAAATCTTTTGATTCCAAATTTTTAATATACCTCATTAATGAGGTTTCTGAGTGGTATTTATTAAAAACACTTTGAGTCATAAAATGACTAACTCGAATCATCGATTTAATAATTCTTTTTTCANAATTAAAATTTTCATTAATCTTAGTTTCGACTGATATGTTCTTATACTTATTAAAGACAGTATAAATTTTTGCTAACTTTTCATTATCAGTTGTTTCATTTAATGAAATACTCACAGTTTCATTATCTATGTAGTTGAAGTTAATTTTATTTTGTTCAGCAATTAGCTTTAACCTCGAAGAATTAACATTAATTTTAATTGTATCAAAGTAAGAATTGTTAATTTGATTAATACCAATTTTTGCCAAATAATCTTCTAGTCTTTTAGTATTCTGATGAATCATATTAGCTATGGACTTTAGACCCTCAGGTCCATGATAAACTGCATACATTCCTGCCATTACAGCAAGTAATACTTGAGCGGTACATATATTTGATGTGGCTCGGNCTCTTTTGATGTGCTGTTCTCTTGTTTGTAATGCCATTCTTAAAGCGAAATTTCCATCAGTATCTTTTGTTTCACCTATAATTCTTCCTGGAATATTTCTTTTATAAATTTCTTTGGCAGCAAAATAAGCTGCGTGAGGACCTCCATAACCAAGAGGAATACCAAAACGCTGAGTTGTTCCTACAACCACATCTACATTATATTTTCCAAAACCTTCAAGNATAACTAAACTCATAAGGTCAGCTGCAATAATAGTCTTGATTTCTTTATTTTCTAACTTATTCAAAACGGAAGGTATATCTACAATATTTCCCTCTTTTCCNGGACATTGGATGATAGCCCCNAAAAACTCATCTGAGAAATCATAGGTTTCTGGATTTCCAAAAATCACATTTATCCCTAGAGGCTCAGCTCTAGTTTGAAGCACAGATAATGTTTGAGGTAAAACTTGATCATNAACAAAAAACTTACAAGAATTAACTTTTTTATTTTTTGAATTATTAAAATTAAATAACATTGTCATTGCTTCAGCTGCTGATGTACTTTCGTCAAGTAATGAGGCATTTGCAATCTCCATACCAGTTAGTTCACAAATTACCGTTTGAAAATTGAATAAGGCCTCAAGTCTTCCTTGAGCAATCTCAGCTTGATATGGGGTGTAGGCAGTATACCAACCTGGATTTTCTAAAATATTTCTTTGAATAACAGCNGGTAAAATAGATGNATTATANCCTAGACCTATGTATGTATCAAAGATTTCATTTCTTTCACCAATTTCTTTGATATGGTTTAAAAACTTGTTTTCACTTACTCCATCTGGAAGGTTTAACTCTTCATTTAATCGAATATTTTTTGGAATAGTTTCCTCAACTAGTTGATCTAAACTGTCAAGATTTAAAGACCTCAACATTTTGAGTATTTCTTTTTTTCTTGGACCAATGTGTCTAAGATCAAACAATTCTGTATTCATTTTTTGTTTTCAAAATTAACTTAAATTTCTATTTTTATTTTTAAATAAATGAATCTATTTTAAAAAATTTTTCAACTAAAAATTAAATAAAAATTCTCTTTTTTTAGTTTTACCAAATGAATTGGTTTAAATGTTTTTTTGAATTCTATTTGAGAAGCAGTTTGCACGTGTCAATTTCTGTTTGGTCATTGTATAGAATAAGTTTTTATTACATAAATTCATCCCAAAACTACTATCTAGATTGGCTTGTGTTTTCATCATCAGTTGTAGGGTACAACATGATTAAATTCACTCCAATCTTTATTAGGGATAAAAAAAGTATCTCAAAAAGTATATTTATATTAATTTTTTCAGGTTTTATTTCAGGTTTTTTTTGTTTTTTTTACGTTAATTTATTAACACAAATTATTTTTTTGTTATGTTTTGTTCTTGTTTTTTTTTACACATCACCTACTTTTTTTAAAATCTTTAATTTAAGAAGTTATAGTGGACTAAAAATTTTTATTGTTGCACTTGTATGGACGCTTGTAACATATTTAAGTTTGATAATTAAAATGAATTTTACCTATGAATTCAGTTACTTAATCCTTGGAATTCAAAGATTTATTTTTGTTTTTGTTTTAATAATTCCTTTTGATATAAGAGATACTAAAACTGATAATATAGAATTGAAGACTATCCCTCAGGCCTTAGGTGTTTTTAAAAGTAAATTATTAGGAATTTCACTCCTGATTTTTAACACAACTATTTTTTATTTAACTGATAATATAAGTTTAGAATTAATCATAGTTGAAGTTTTTATGTATTTAATTCTGAGTTATGCATTGATGATTTCAAATTCAAAAAAACATNTAAATTTCACAAGGTTTTGGGTAGAAGGAATCCCGATAATTTGGTTCTTAATTTTATTTATTTTAAGACAAATTTAATCACCTAATTTTTTTGAGCTTTCNAAAACATTTTTTGACAACTCTTCTTTGTAGTTAATAATTTTTTTTTGAATTTTCAATGAATCAACTCCAATAATTTGTGCAGCTAGAATACCTGCATTCTTTGCTCCATTTAGAGCAACNGTTGCGACAGGTACTCCACCNGGCATTTGAAGAATTGAAAGGACAGAATCCCATCCATCGATTGAGTTTCTCGACTTTATTGGAACACCAATTACAGGNAAAGGACTTAAAGATGCAATCATTCCAGGTAAATGAGCAGCTCCCCCAGCTCCAGCTATTATAACTTTCAGACCTCTTTTGTGGGCGTTTTTNCCATATTCCATTAATTTAGAAGGNGTTCGGTGGGCTGATACAATATCAATTTCAGTATCAATTTTAAAAAATTTTAGAATTTCAATTGCTTCNTTCATTATTGGAAGATCGGATTTACTTCCCATTATTATGCCTATTTTTTTTTTATTTTCCATATTAACTAGATATTACTTCAATTATTGATTTAACCTGTTTACCAATTCTTATCGCTTCTTTTAAGTTTTTATTTNTTATTGTTACATGTCCCATTTTTCTGTTTGGATGCGTTTGTTTTTTTCCATAAATATGAGGAGTAACTCCNTCTATTACAAGAATTTGATCAATATTTTTATAAATTACAGGTCCANAATATTCATGCTTACCAACAAGGTTGACCATTACTGCAGGAATCTTNTTAANTGGACTTCCTAATGGTAAATCTAATATTGATCTAATATGTTGCTCAAACTGGCAGGTGTAGGAAGATTCAATTGTTAAATGACCAGAATTATGGGGCCTCGGTGCAACTTCGTTAACTATAACTTCATCCGTTTCAGTTAAAAACATTTCAACTGCAAGAATCCCTATATGTTTAAATTTTTCTGAAACTTCTATAGCTAATTTTTCAGCTTTAAGTCTTATTCTATTNGAAATTCTAGCTGGGCAAATAACGAATTCAACTTGATTGGAGTTTGGATGAAATTCCATTTCTACAACTGGAAAGGTTTTTACTTCTCCGTTTATTCGTCTTGCAACAATAACTGATAATTCAGATTTTATTGAGACTAGATCTTCAATGATACACTCACAATCATTGAGAGANTCAAGGTCTTTATTATTTTTTATAACAGAAACCCCATAACCATCATAGCCCATTGATGCAGCTTTCCATACAAATGGATATGAAAGATTTNCTTTTGCGACAGAATTTTTTAAAGATTCGATATTTGAAAAAGTTTTGAAGTTTGATGTTGGGATATTTTTTTTCTTGTAAAAATTTTTTTGTTTTGATTTGTTTTGAATTACTTCAAGAACTGATGGCTGAGGATAAACTTTTACTCCTTTTTTTTCAAGTTCATANAGTGCCTTTACATTAACATTTTCTATTTCAATAGTCAGAATATCAAGTTNAGAACCGAAATTAATAACGGAGTCAAAATTCATTAAATCACCAACAACAAATTGATCACANGCTAATCTCGCAGGAGCATCAGGCTTTGGATCCATGACAAAAGTATAAATATCCCATTTACGTGTGGTATATAAAATCATTTTTCCTAGTTGACCACCTCCGAGAATTCCGAGCTTTTTATTAGTTGAAAAAAAATTCATCATACTTTTTTGACAAAAATACATATATCTTTTGGTGAATAGAAAAATCCTGAACAATTTGGGTATATTTGAGATCAAAATCATANCCTAATGCTTAATATTATATTATTTGGAAAACCAGGAGCAGGTAAAGGAACACAAGCTGATTACATTAAAAATTATTTTAATTTGGTTCATATTTCAACTGGCGATTTATTTCGAAATAACATCAAAAATAAAACACAACTTGGTNTAATGGCTAAATCATTTATGGATCAGGGAAAATTAGTTCCAGATCAAGTAACAATTGATATGCTAAAAAACGAGGTNACTAAAAATNATAAAGCTAATGGGTTTATATTTGATGGTTTTCCAAGAACAAGATCGCAAGCAGAGATCCTAGATGAATTTTTAAATTCAATGAAAATGAATATTACAGCNACCATATCATTNGATGTTGANGACTTAATTTTAGAGAANCGATTAATCAAAAGAGGTAAAATTAGCGGACGAATAGATGATCAAAACCTAGATAAGATTAGAAATAGATTTAAAGAATACAATAAAAAAACATTCCCTCTAATAAATTATTATAAATCTTTTAATAAGTTTCACTCAATATCTGGAACTGGATCGATATATAAGATAAGGGACAAATTAGTTAATTTAATTGATCAATTAAATTAGATGACCGAGGGTAACTTTGTAGATTATGTTAAAGTTTATTTGTCTTCAGGCAATGGAGGAAAAGGTTCAATGCATCTACATAGAGAAAAATTTGTAACGAAAGGAGGTCCAGATGGAGGAGATGGTGGAAGAGGGGGGCATATTATTGTGAGAGCTAATTCCCATCTATGGACATTATATAACTTTAAATATAAGCGTCATTTTTCAGCTGGTCATGGAGAAAATGGCAGTAAAAACAGAAGCTCTGGTGCAAAAGGTCAAGATGTTTTAATTGAAGTTCCAGTNGGAACAATTATNAAAGATTTAAATGGCGACACTTTATTTGAATTTATAGAGGACAGACAAGAGTCTATTNTTTTAGAAGGAGGTTTAGGTGGAAGAGGTAATTGGCATTTTAAATCANCAANAAGGCAAACTCCAAGGTATGCACAGCCTGGAAAAAAAGGTAAATTACTTNATGTTATTTTTGAACTTAAGGTAATAGCTGATGTTGGTTTGGTTGGACATCCTAACGTTGGTAAATCTACTTTATTAGCTTCGATAACTGATGCNAAGCCAAAAATTGCAGATTATGAGTTTACAACTTTAAAGCCAAATATTGGNATTGTTCCATATCATGANTTCCGTTCCTTTATTATGGCGGATATCCCTGGTATTATTGAAGGTGCTTCATCTGGAAAAGGATTAGGACATTANTTTTTACGCCACATAGAGAGAAATTCAATTTTATTATTCATGATTCCATCTGATACAAATGATTTAAAAAAAGAATTTGAGGTCTTAATTTCTGAATTAAAAGAGTATAACTCCGAACTACTAGATAAAGATTTTGCAGTTGCGCTTACAAAATGTGATCTGCTTGATCATGAATTGATAGATGAGTATGAAAGAGAAATGAAGTNAATTTTTAAAAATATTCCTTTTTTTATGATTTCATCAATTTCTGCTATAGGTTTAAATAAGCTAAAAGATGGTTTATGGAAGCTACTAAACAACTAGAATTATTTATATGCTTTTAGTTTACACTCCNAAAATAACCCCAAGAATAGGTTATATTTTNAGACATATTTTTTTTAGAATGCTCAATATAGAAGTTGGTATAACTAGTTCAATAGAAAAGTTTGTTTCTCACAATGGGGCTAAAATTAGTTACTCAAATAAACCTCTTGGAAAAGAATTATTCTTTTTTAGATCTAAAATATTGATTGATACTGGAATTCAAGATGTTTCCCCACAGATTTTCAAATGGAATGACTATCCAGTTTTTTTTAAGGCTCCTGAAATCTCATCTATTCCATTTGACATTTTTGGTGCAAGCTTTTATTTAATTACTAGGTACGAAGAATACTTGCCTCATATAAAAGATTCTATGGGAAGATTCCAGTATAAAAATAGTATTGCNTTTAAAAATAATTTTTTGGAAATACCATTAGTAGATATNTGGGTTANTGAATTAAAAAAAATAATTCAAAAAAATTTTATTGACATAATAAAAAANAATAATTCCNAAATAAAATTTCTTTCAATACTTCAAGTCTCAGAACCATATAAATTCTCAAATAAGTCAATTTTTTCATCCATATTTCAGAGTTTGAAATTTATTTATAGATTAGATTTCAAATCATTATNTGAACAAGTTNTNGTTTTAACTAACTTAAAAAAGGATCCTTTCGACGAATATGATTTTATTATTAATTTTTTTAAAAAAAATAAATTAGCTATTCTAAGTTTTTTTAGATTTACTCAAAATGGTTTTGATACAGATTCAGTTTCAATTTTAAACACTTCTTACAAATTATTAATTAAAAATTTTTCAGATTATGCATATGTTGGGCTACTTGTCTCATATTTTGCTCAATTAGATTCAACTATTTTCAAAAAAGAAAATAAAAACCTTATGTATTTAACTCACAAAAGATCTTTTAGGGTCAGGTTAAATTATGGTATCAAATCATTATCAAAAATATATTCTGATTTTATTAGTCAAGAGGTTACAGAAGATTATAGTATGTGTTTCAATGATAAAGTTGGTTTTAGAGCGAGTAGTTCAGTCCCTTTTTATTTTTATGATTTGGTNAACGAGGTTCAAACAAAACTCAAAGTTTTTCCAGTAATTGCCACTCAGGAATCAATTAAATTTGGAAATAACCCTGTGATTTTTTCAAAATTAGAAGAAATTTTCTCTTCACTTCCACTTGGTAATTCCATTTTTTGCTTTGTTTTCACNCCCAGCATTTTCAATAAAAGCAAAGAAAATTATAATTTACGCTCTTCATTTCTTAGATATCTCAANAAATATGGAAAACTCTAATAAAATAAAAACAATTTTTTTTGATTTAGATCATACATTATGGGACTTTGAAGAAAATTCTAAACTAACTTTTCGTGATATTTTTAATGATTATGATTTCCCTTTTGATTATTTANATTTTTTAAAATTTTATGTACCGATTAATCATAAATATTGGAATCTTTANAGTAAAAATGAGGTTAGTAAAAGTGAATTGAGAACNGTTCGTTTTAGAGANACTTTTGACATTCTTGATTTCAAATATAATACACAATTTTTAGATCAAATATCAAATGATTATATTAGGATACTTCCAACAAAAACAAATCTTTTCAAGGGAGTAAAGGAAATGCTTGAAAAACTATTTTTAAATTATAATTTACATATAATAACTAANGGATTTCAAGAGGTACAATTAAAAAAACTTAAATTATCAGGGATATCAAAATATTTTGGTAAAATTATTACATCTGAAAATACTGGTGAAAAAAAACCTAGTCCAAAAATATTCAAATATGCACTGAATTTAATTGATGATATTGCTGAAGATTGCTTAATGATCGGAGATAATTTTGTTGCTGATATTTCTGGAGCNAGAAATGTNGGAATAAATGCNATTCATTTTAATTCAAATAACGAGGAATATCATGATATTTGCCCAATAATTTACTCATATAATAATATTTACGAACTAATAAACAAATTTTAAATCAATGGATATTAAAAATGCCCAAAAACAAGTGGATGAATGGATATCTGAACATGGAGTAAGATATTTTGATATTCTGACTAACATGATTCAATTGACTGAGGAGGTTGGAGANGTTGCGAGAATCATTGCTAGAAGATATGGTGAGCAAAGTGAAAAAGAAAAAGACAAAGATAAAGATCTCGGTGAGGAGCTCTCTGATGTTATTTTTGTTTTGATTTGTATCGCTAATCAAACTGGAATAGATTTACATAAAGCTTTTAATGATAAACTTAAAATTAAAACCNAAAGAGATAAAAATAGACATTCTAAAAATCCTAAACTTTTTTAAGATGAATATTAANTTAAATAAAACTAAAAAAAATTTATACGGTGAAATATTTATCAGTGGTTCAAAAAGTGAGTCTAANAGGTTGTTACTTTTAAAGGCAATTTATAACAATATTAATATTGAAAATTTTTCAAATTCAGAAGACTCATTACAAATGACCAATGCTTTAAATTCAAAGAATGAGATTTTAAACATCAATCATGCTGGGACTGCGATGAGATTTTTAACATCATATTATGCATTTAAAAACAAATCTAATGTAATATTGACAGGCTCTGAAAGAATGGAGGAAAGACCTATTTCAATTTTNGTAGATTCCTTAAGAGAAATTGGAGCTTCAATTGAGTATTTAAAAAAAACTGGATACCCTCCTCTAAAAATCATTGGTAAAAAATCAACAATTAGTAAAGTAACCTTGTCATCAGNTATAAGTAGTCAGTATATATCTTCTTTAATGTTAACAGCTCCAAAATTAANAGGTGGATTAGAAATCAATTTAACTGGTGAATTGACCTCATTACCTTATATTAAAATGACTAAATCNATTCTCGAAAAAATAGGNGTAAAAGTTAATTTTTNTAAAAATAAAATAAAAGTATTTCCAAAAGAAAATATTGATGANATAACTATTAAAGTTGAATCAGATTGGAGNTCAGCTTCATATTTCTTTAGTATGGTAGCATTATCAAATACAGCTAATTTTAAATTAACTAGTTTTAAAAAAAATTCATTTCAAGGTGATTCATGTCTATTAAAAATCTATAATAAATTAGGTGTTAATTCTAGTTTTAAAGGGGATACATTAATCATAGAAAAACAAAAAAATTTTAATAAGCCAAAATTTTTAAAATTAAATTTGATTGACTCACCAGACATAGCTCAAACTATTGCAGTTACTTGTCTAGGATTAGGAATTAGGTGTGACATTGAAGGACTCCATACACTAAAAGTCAAAGAGACAGATAGATTAATTGCCTTGAAAAATGAGATTACAAAGCTTGGTGCTAAAATTTCAATCACTAATAAAAGCTTGTCAATTTATCCTACTAAATCAATAAATAAAAATATTAATATATTTACTTACGATGACCATAGAATGGCCATGTCCTTTGCTCCACTTGCAATTTGTGCGGATATAAATATTTTAAATGCTGANGTTGTAAATAAATCATACCCCAATTTTTGGAATGATATCAAATCTATTGGAATTGAATATTCAATAATATAAATTAATTGGATATACTTGACTTCTGCTGTCACATATTAGTATATTTGTCAATTAAAAAAAACCATGAAATTATCTGATTTTAATTTGAAAATACCCGAATCATTACTTGCTCAGTATCCTAATGAAAATAGAGATGAATCTAGATTACTAGTTTTAGACAAAAAAAACGGTGATATAAAACATCTTTCATTTAAAGATGTAATTAATTTTTTTGATGAAGAAGATGTTTTGGTCCTCAATAACACAAAGGTTTTTCCTGCCAGATTATATGGAAATAAGGAAAAAACAGGAGCTAGAATTGAGGTTTTTCTTTTGAGGGAACTGAATCAAGAACAGAGACTTTGGGATGTTTTAGTTGATCCAGCAAGAAAGATAAGAATTGGAAATAAATTATATTTTGGAGAGGATGAATCTTTGGTTGCTGAGGTGATTGATAATACAACTTCAAGAGGTAGAACATTGAGATTTTTATTTGATGGTTCATATGAAGAATTTCGAAAAAAATTAAATCAATTAGGAGAGACACCTCTTCCTAAATACATAAATAGGCCTGTTGAAGATGAGGATAGAGATCGTTATCAAACAATATACGCAAAACATGAAGGTGCAGTTGCAGCACCTACAGCAGGGTTGCATTTTTCAAAACATTTATTAAAGAGATTAGAAATAAAAGGAATTAATTTCGCTGAATTGACTCTTCATGTTGGTTTAGGTACATTTAACCCTGTTGAAGTCGAGGATTTATCAAAACATAAAATGGACTCTGAGGAGTTAATTATTGACAATGATGCAGTCCAAACAGTCAATAGTGCCCTTAAAAAAAAGAAAAGGATATGTGCAGTTGGAACAACTGTAATGAGAGCTTTGGAAAGTTCAGTTTCATCTATCAACACATTAAAGCCTCATTATGGATGGACTCATAAGTTTGTTTTTCCTCCTCATGATTTTGCAGTTGCAAATTCAATGATTACAAACTTTCATACATCTAAATCTACTTTACTAATGATGGTATCAGCATTTGCAGGTCATGATATGGTTATGAACGCTTATAATGAAGCTATTAAAGAAAAATATAGATTCTATTCTTACGGAGATGCTATGTTGATTATTTAATTTAAAATGAATAAAATTGAAAAGAAAGACATACGATCATTTTCTTTAGAAAAGTTAGAGTTGTTTTTTCAGTCTAGTGGTGAGAAAGTCTTTCGTGCTAAACAGGTTCATAAATGGTTATGGCAAAAAGGTGTTTCTTCTTTTGATGAAATGACTAATATACCAAATTCTCTTAGACTCACTCTAGCTGAAAATTTTTTGATTAATAACATTATTATTGATAAAAATCAAAAAAGTAAGGATGGCACAATAAAAAATAGTATAAAATTGCATGATGGATTAATGGTTGAATCAGTTATTATTCCCTCAAGCAGAAGAATCACAGGTTGTGTTTCTTCTCAGGTAGGTTGTAGTCTAGACTGTATTTTTTGTGCAACATCATCATTGAAAAGAATGAGAAATTTAAATTCAGATGAAATATTTGATCAGGTCGCTTCGATTAGTAAACAAAGTGAGGTTCATTTAAACAGACCTCTCACAAACATCGTATTTATGGGGATGGGTGAACCTTTACTAAATTATAAAAATGTTATAGGTGCGATAAAAAAAATTACGAGTAGAGATGGGTTAGGTATATCCTCCAGAAGAATAACACTATCAACATCTGGTATACCCAAAATGATTAAAAAACTTGCAGATGATAGAGTTAAGTTT
>PAHL01000033.1 GCA_002711185.1 Flavobacteriaceae bacterium | reverse complement strand
TCTAATGAGCATTTTTCTACCTGAAAATCGATTACATCTGCAGTTACCCATTCAATATCAATATTTAAATTTTTTGAATTTTTTTTAGCTAATAAAATTGCTCTTTCTGATTTGTCTATTCCTTTCACACTTATGCTTGGATTATTTGTTTTTAATGCCAGAGCAATACATCCACTTCCAGTACAAAGATCTATAACTTTATCTCCGTTAGTCAAAGATTTAGTTGACCATAATGCTAATTCCTCAGTTTCTGGTCTTGGTATTAAAACATTTGAATCAACGTTAATTTCAAGATTAAGGAAAAAAGATTTACCTGTAATATATTGTAATGGACAATTGTTTTTTATTAAAAATAAAGAATGATTTAGCTTTGAAGCCTGAAATTTTGAGAGTCTTTTCTGAGGATCTAAGGCGATTATTGTGGGTTTAAACTTAAAAAAAGAAATCAAAATAGTTTTAAACATATAATCAACTTCTACAATTTTAAATTGTGAACTAAGTGTATCTCGAAAAAGCTCTCTAAATTGAATTATATTCATTTATAAATGTTTAATCATCCAGATATCGCAATTATGGTGCCCTGTATTACCAATGGGTTTATCAATATAACTAAATCCTTTTTTTAAATATAATTTTTGTGCCATTTTCATTGAGCTTACAGTCTCTATATAACATGATTTATAATTATTAGCTTTAGCAAATTTCAAACATTTATTTATCATCAATTCTCCCCAACCCTTTCCTCTTGCTTCTTTTAAAAAATACATTTTTTGTAACTCGCAAACGTTAGATTCATGTTGATTAAGAAAATTTATTCCCGCACCTCCCAAAATATTATCATCATGTTCTAAAATAAAATATCTAGTTCTTGGCATTAAAAAATCCTTAGATAGTGAATTCAAGTTTGGATCTGAATATGCTGTTCCAAATTTAGGTGCTTTCATTTCAACTATTACTTTTTTTATAATCAAAGCAATTTTATTATTATCCGCTAATTTAATTTTTCGAATAATCATCGTAATTAATTTTAAATTAATTTTGATAAAATTAACAAACAATTAGTAAATGAATTTGAATGATAACTTTTTAATGAAACGTTGCCTAAATCTTGCATCCAAGGGAATTGGTAGGACATCACCAAACCCAATGGTTGGAGCAGTTATTGTCTCAAATAATAAAATTATTGGTGAGGGCTATCATAAGGGATATGGTGAAGATCATGCAGAGGTTTGTGCAATAAAAAGTGTGAAAAATAAAAAACTATTAGAAGGGTCTACATTGTATGTAAATTTAGAGCCATGTAACCATTTTGGAAAAACTCCTCCGTGTACTGATTTAATAATTAGAAAAAAAATTTCAAAAGTTGTAATAGGAACAAGTGATCCAAATCCAAAAGTTTCAGGAAAAGGAATTAAAAAATTAATTGAAAATAAAATTGATGTAAAAGTTAATATTTTGAAGGAGGAATGCAGTGAATTAAACAAAAGGTTTTTTTGTTACCAAAGAAATAAACGTCCATATATAATACTTAAATGGGCAGAATCAAAAGATAGATTTATAGCTCCTAGTAATAAAAAAAATGGAAAAATTTATTGGATCTCATCACCAAAGTCAAGAAAACTAGTACATAAATGGAGATCAGAAGAGGACTCAATCGCTGTGGGGATTAATACAATTATTTCAGATAACCCCCAACTGGATAATAGATATTTCGGGGGTAAATCAGCAATTCCAATAATTATTGACCCTGATAATAGATTAAAAAATAATTTTAAAGTTTTTCAAAAACATAAAAAAATATTTCACTTCATTGACACTAAAATTAATGACTTTAGTAAAAGCAGCATCAAAATTAATTTTGAAAAAAGTATTGAATCAATGATAAATTATATCTATAAAAAAAATATTAATTCAATTTTAGTTGAGGGTGGAGCTAAAACAATAAATAGTTTTATAGATTTAAATTTATGGGATGAAGCTAGAGTTTTTCGAAGTAAAAAAAATCTCATAACAGGAATTAAAGCTCCTGTTTTTTCTTATTCAAATGAAATCATAAAAAAAAATATTTCTGAAGATGAACTTAGTTATTACTTAAATTCATTAGAAAATAAATTATAAATATTTTTAGGTGCCCTAACGGGTTTCATTGTTTTTGAATTTAGAAAAGCTAGTTTAGTTTTCCCTCTACAAACTAACTCTTTATTTTGGTTGATAATTTTATATTCGAAGCTTAGAGTTGCTTTGGGTACTTCAGCTAAAATTATTTCTATAATAATTTCATCATCAAAATATAAAGGGATTATGAATTCTAAACTAGCAGAAACAACAGGCATCAAAATACCTTCTTTTTCTGTTTGTCTATATGAAACACCTAAAGTTCTTAGCCATGAGATCCTTGCATTTTCAAAATATTTTAAATAATTAGAATGATGCATAAAACCCATCTGATCAGTATCAGAATATTTAATTCGAAAAGGTTTAGAAAAAAATTTCATTTATATCACAAAAATTATATCTTGTGTTCGTTATTAGAACAGAAAATTATAAATCCCATAATGTCAAAAAAAAATTTCAAAAAGTCAATAGTAATTTCTCTTTTTTTTTAATTTTTTTTAATTAATATTTGTAATAACCGATTAGTTCGAAATAAAAAATTTAAAAATTACTACATTACACTAATTCTGTAAATGAATTCTACAAAAACTGATGTTTGGAAAAATTGCTTGTCTTTCATAAAAGATAATATTCAACCACAAGCATTTAAAACTTGGTTTGAACCAATTGAAGTAGTAAAATTATCCGAAAATGTTTTAAGTATTCAAGTCCCAAGTAAATTTTTCTACGAATGGTTAGAGGAACATTATGTTACTCTACTTAAATCAGCATTAGTCAAACAGCTAGGTCCTGAAGCTCGATTAACATATGTTATAAAAATGGAGAATACCTTTGGCAATAAAAAAGCTTTTACTGAAAATATACCAAGTAATTATAGAGATTCCGTTAAACCACAAAATGTTTCTGCACCTCTAACCTCTAAAGTTCACGAGTTAAAAAATCCTTTTGTTATTCCTGGTATTAGAAATTTAGAAATTGAATCTCAACTAAATCCAAATTACAGTTTTGATAATTTTCTTGAAGGCGACTCCAACAGACTTGCTAGATCCGCTGGTCTAGCAGTATCAAATAAGCCTGGAGGAACATCATTTAACCCACTTTTGATATATGGAGGTGTTGGATTAGGTAAAACTCATCTTGCTCATGCAATAGGAGTTGAAATTAAAGAAAAATATCCAGACAAAACTGTTTTATATATTTCAGCAGAAAAATTCACCCAACAATACATTGACTCTATTAAAAAAAATTCAAGAAATGATTTTATCCATTTTTATCAAATAATAGATATTTTAATAATAGATGACGTTCAGTTTTTTAGTGGTAAGTCGGGAACCCAAGATGTTTTCTTTCATATTTTTAACCATTTGCATCAGAATGGGAAACAAGTTATTTTAACCTCTGATAAAGCACCTGTTGATATGCAAGACATTGAACAAAGGCTCTTATCAAGATTTAAATGGGGTCTTTCAGCTGAACTTCAATCTCCGGATTATGAAACAAGAATTTCAATTGTCAAGAATAAACTATTTAGAGATGGAGTTGAAATTGAAAATAATATTATTGAATATGTTGCTAAAAGTATCAAAACAAACATACGTGAATTAGAGGGTGCAATTATATCTTTAATAGCCCAATCATCATTTAATAAAATGGAAATTACTATTCAATTAGCACAAGATATTGTTAATAAATTTGTGAAAAATACCAAACGTGAAGTTTCGATCGACTACATTCAAAAGGTAGTTTCAGAATATTTTCAAATGGACATATCCACTCTTCAGTCCAAAACACGCAAAAGGCACATTGTCCAAGCTAGGCAATTAGCTATGTATTTTGCTAAAAAATTTACTAAGGCTTCTCTTGCGAGTATAGGATCTCAAATAGGAAAAAGAGATCATGCAACTGTTCTTCATGCATGTAAAACAGTAGATAATTTAAGTTTCACTGATAAGCAGTTTAGAAAATACGTTGAAGATCTAAATCAAAAACTTACGGTATAAAATCTAATATTTTCTATTCACATATATTATTTGTTTGCTTAGGAAATATTTGCAGATCTCCTTTGGCGGAGGGTGTTTTAAAAAAATATCTCCCACAAAACAAATTTTTTATTGACTCAGCAGGCACGGCCTCATATCATACTGGAAGTTCACCAGATCCAAGAAGTGTTAATGTTGCCAGAAAAAATAATATAAATATTACCCACCTAAAAGCTAGACAGTTTGATCAAAATGATTTTAAAAAATTTGATCATATTTATGTCATGGATAGAAGTAATTTAAAAAATATAAGTCTAATNGATAAGGAAAAAAAATATGTCTCAAAAGTAAAACTTTTGATTCCTGAAAATGATGTTCCAGATCCATACTATGGTGAGGAGAAAGATTTTGATTATTGCTTTAAATTAATTGATGAACGGTGTAAAAAAATATCACTTAAACTGATAAATAATGCCTGAAAAAGGTTCTTTATATATTATTCCTAACACCATTGGCAACGATCAAATCGACTTCAGCATTCCATTAGAAGTAAAACAAATAATAAATAGATTAGATTATTTCATTGCTGAAAATGAAAAAAAAGCAAGAAATTTAATCAAACTTGTGACTCCAAATAAATTACAAAATCAAATTTCTATTAGTGTTTTAAACAAGCACACGTTAGATATTGAATCTAATACATTTTTAGATATTTGTTTAACGGGAAATTCAATTGGTTTAATTTCTGATGCTGGTTGTCCTGCAATAGCAGACCCTGGCTCTTCAATAATTTCTAGAGCACATAATCTTAATATAAAAGTTAGACCACTTGTAGGAGCTTCATCAATTTTTTTAGCATTGATGTCTTCAGGTATGAATGGACAAAACTTTTCATTTAATGGCTATCTTCCAATTAAAAAAAGAGAGAGAAGAAAAAAAATTAAGCTTTTAGAGAAAAAAATATTAATCGATAACCAGTCACAAATTTTTATGGAGACACCATACAGAAATAACTCTTTATTTTATGATCTAATTAATTCATTATCAGGTTCAATTAAATTATGTCTTGCAACTGATTTAACTTTAATTTCAGAAAATATTAAAACTAAAACTATTGATGAATGGAAAAAAATTAAATCAGTTGATTTGAATAAGCGTCCAACTATATTTATAATTGATAGTTATTAAAAATATAAAATAGTTTTAATAAGGAAGCTTAGTTTTTCTTAATTAGATTAACGATAAATTTTCTTTTTATTTAACCAACGAATGTATTTCTTCTTGTTATTATTATGCTCTAATAAATTTCTTCCAAATAAATGATAGCCTCTATTTTCAGGATCAGCTACAAAATATAAATATTTGTGTTTTTCAGAATTTAAAACTGCATCTATTGCATCCAAATCAGGCATACAAATAGGACCCGGTGGAAGACCCCTATTTCTATATGTGTTATATGCCGATTTGATTCTTAAATCTTTATATAAAACTCTTTTAATTTGCCTCTTGAAATCACCTGATTTTTTTTTTAGCGCAAAAATAACTGTTGGATCAGCTTGTAATCTCATCCTTTTTTTTAATCTATTCAAATACACACCTGCAATTCTAGGTCTCTCATCTTTCATAATAGATTCTTTTTGAACGATAGATGCAAGTATAGATATCTCAGTTTTTGATAAGCCAATTAACCTGGCTTTAATTAATCTTTCATTATTCCAAAACTTATTATACTCATTATACATTTTATTACGAAAATTTTCCACACTGGTATCCCAAAAAAAACTATAAGTATTGGGTAAATACATTGCAATTGCGGTATCTAAATTAAATCCTTTTTTATTCAAAAAATTATTATCATAAAATGAATTTATCAATGTCAAACTATCTAAATAAATTTGTTTAGAAATTCTTCCAGCCATATTTTCTAACCTTTCGTGATTATTAAAAGTTACATTAACCACTTTACTCTGTCCCCTTAAAATATTGATTATATCATTATTACTACTTCCCTTTGGAATGACGTAAAGACCTGATTTGATTCTGATATGATAACCTTTATTCTTGGATGCAATTGAAAAATAGTATACCGATTTTACAACATTTTTTAATTTGTCTGTTAGAGTGTTAAAATCAGCATTTGGTTCAATGTAAAGCTTGTATTCCTTTGTTTTAAACTTTGTGTTATCATAAAAAAAAGTTTTAAAAATAAAAAACGAAAAGAAGACAGAGATAAGAACTAATATNGAGATAATAAAAAAAGAAATTTTTNTAATCATAATTAATAGTTTTTTGGTATTGATCAAGCTTAATTTTTCTATAACCAGATTTTTTAAATAATTTAATACTCAGAATATTTATAGGGTCAACTTTCACATTTAATTCTTTAATTCCAATACTTTTAGAAAATTTTTCTAAAAGTTTTATAGATCTAGAGCCAATTCCTTTGTTCCTGAATTTTTTTAAAATTACAATACCAATAAACGCATTTCTTTTTTCAGCGTTATAATCATACAAATCAATAAATCCCATTACATCGAAATCAAAACTCTGAATTACAAACCTTTTTTGATTAGCCGAAAATAAATTTTCCAAAGAAGCTATCTTTATATATTTTTTTAATATTTTTTTTGTAAAACCTTCTTTTTGATTAGAGAATTTCCATAGCGTCTTATCATTTTCAACTTTATATAAAATATCAATATCAGATTCTTTTAGATTTCTTAGAAATGTTTTCATAGCAACTCAATATCTCCTTCATAAACAAGATTAATATCTCCTTCAAGAAAAATCNTATGGTAAGAAGATTTATTAGAGTCATATTCAAATTTAATTCCTAAATCACCTCCTAATGTTTTAATTAATATTTTATTTTGTTTTGTTTCTCCANTATAGTGCATTGCAATAGCTGAGGCAACNGCGCCAGTTCCACATGCAAGGGTTTCATTTTCAACTCCCCTTTCATAAGTTCTAATTTTAAAAATATTANTTGATACTTTTTCAATAAAATTAACATTAACTCCTTTTGGTTGATATTTTTTTAAACTCCTAACTTTAAGGCCCATTTTAAAAACATCTATTTTATCAATATCATTTACTTGAATAATATGGTGTGGTGATCCAGAGTCAATAAAAACGAATTTGTTATTGTTTTTTATGCTATTGATATTTGACATTGATAAAGATATTCTTGATGATTTATGTATTCTTGCCTCATGAATCCCATCAATTGCTAAAAACTTGGCTTTTGAATCAATTATATTAAGGTGTTTTGCAAAACCGACTATACACCTTCCTCCATTACCACACATTGAACTCTGGTTACCATCTGAGTTATGATATATCATCTCAAAGTCAAAATCATCAGANTGATTCAAAAAAATTAACCCATCAGACCCTATNCCATATTTTCTATGACATAAAAACTTTATCTGATAATTTTTAAGTGAATATTTTTGAAATCTATTATCAATTAATATAAAATCATTTCCNGCTCCGTGATACTTTAAAAATTTAATTTTCATATTATTTCAAAAATAATCAAAAACATGATTAAAAAAACTATGTTAAAAAGTAGTTAAATACAAAATCATATTTATTCAACTTANTAATTTAGATGAAAATTAAATTAAACAATTATGAAGTCTTATTTGAAAATATTTTCCATATCAATATTAAGCTGTTTTATCTCTATAATAACTTATGATATATACAATAATATGGAATATAGAGAAAAGAATGATAAATTAACAAGATTTGAAAAAGCAATTCCCAATTATGTTTCGTTCAATTCCAACTTAAGTTCTAGTAATGAAAAAACTGATTTTACTTTAGCAGCTAAGAAAACGATAAATGCAGTAGTTCATATAAAAAACACCTCTAATTATAAGGATAATTCTGATAATTGGCTTTACCGGCTTTACGGGGAATCTACCCCTAAGAGAATTGGGAATGGATCTGGAGTTATAGTATCACCTGATGGATATATAATAACTAATGACCATGTAATTAAAGATGCATCTGAAATTGAGGTAACAACGAATGATAATAAAACATATTTAGCTAATCTTGTAGGAACTGATCCATACACAGATATTGCAGTTCTAAAAATCGAATCTAGTAAATCATTGAGTTATATTCCATTTGGAAATTCCGAATCTATTCAAATTGGAGAATGGGTTTTGGCAGTTGGAAATCCATTTAATCTCAACTCAACAGTGACAGCTGGAATAGTAAGTGCTAAATCTAGAGATCTAAATCAATTAGATAGAAAAAATCAATCGTTTATTCAAACTGATGCTGCAGTAAACCAGGGTAATAGCGGTGGTGCATTAATTAATACAATGGGCGAATTAATTGGTATAAATACTGCAATATCATCAATAACTGGTGGCTTTGTTGGATATTCATTTGCTGTACCAAGTAATCTTGCTAGAAAGGTATTTGAAGATTTATTAGAATTTGGTAGTGTCCAAAAAGGCTTATTAGGAGTCAGTGGAAATGCATTAAATCAAAGTCTAGCAAAAAAATTAAATATTAATGAAACTGAGGGTTTCTTTGTAAATAATGTTGAGCCTAACCTAGGTGCTGAAAAAGCAGGGATTAAAAAAAATGATATAATAACAAGAATAGATCTGATTAAAATAAATAAGTTCTCAGATATGTCTGGGTATTTATCTACAAAAAGACCTGGTGATATAATAAAAGTAGAATATATTAGAGATAATAAAACATTTAAAACAAACGTCGTTTTAAAGAAAATAACAAGAACTCTTTTTTTAGGTATGGAAGTAAGAAATATTAATAAAAAAGATAAATTCATTTTAAAAGATAATTCTGGAGTAAAGGTAACTAGTGTTGAAAACTCAAGATTAAATAAAATGGGTATTGACAACGGCTATTATATATTGAAGGTAAATGAAATCGAAATCAAAAATATTAGTCAAATTGATAGAATTGATATGGAATCATTAACATCAATATTATTTATGAGTCCAAGTGGTGATAAGGAACGAATTATTTTTGAATAATAATCTAGATGAATATTGATATAATAACTCTCTTTCCAGAACTTTTAGAAGGTCCCTTTCGCGCATCCATTATTAAAAGGGCAATAGATTCAAAATATGTAAAAATTAATTTTCATAATCCAAGAGATTATAGTTCAAATAAATACAAACAAGTTGATGATTATCAATACGGTGGCGGGGCTGGAATGGTTATGATGATCGAGCCAATAGCTAAGTGCATAAAAAAATTAAAATCAAAGAAGCAATATGACGAGGTAATCTATCTTACACCCGATGGTGAAAAATTGAATCAATCAATTTCAAATGATATGTCAAATAAAAAAAACTTAATTCTACTTTGTGGACATTATAAAGGGGTTGATCAAAGGGTAAGAGATCTTTTTGTAACAAGAGAAATTTCAATAGGTGATTTTGTTTTATCAGGAGGTGAATTAGCAGCAGCTGTTATATGTGATTCAATCATAAGACTTATACCTGGAGTATTAGGTAACGAATGTTCTGCTTTATCTGACACTTTTCAAGATGGTCTTTTAGCCCCACCTATTTACACAAGACCATCAGAATATGAAGGATTAAATGTACCTGAAATACTACTTTCTGGAGATAAGAATAAAATTGACCTATGGAGAGAACAAATATCAATTGAACGAACAAAAAAAAATAGACCAGATTTACTTAAAAACTAAATATGTTTTGAATTTTTCTATTAAGTAAAAAAAAAGTATTTTTGCGCATCGTATATATATTATCATTCAATAACTCAATTTATTATTAAAAATGGAAAGTATTTTAGATTTTGTTCAAAATGAGTTTATTAATAAAAATGATATTCCAGAGTTCTCTTCTGGAGACACAATAACTGTTTATTATCAAATTCGTGAAGGTCAAAAAGTAAGAACGCAATTCTTTAAAGGGGTTGTAATTCAAATTAAAGGGAAAGGTGCAACCAAGACCTTTACTTTAAGAAAAATGTCTGGAACGATTGGAGTAGAACGTATTTTCCCATTAAATCTCCCTGGAATTGAAAAAATTGAAGTTAATAAGAAGGGAAAAGTTAGACGTTCTAGGATATATTATTTCAAAGAACTTAGAGGCAAAAAAGCTAGAATTAAAGAAGTTATTAATTAAGTTTAAAATTAAGCCAAATAGTCTCCTTTTTTATAAATATACAACATGTCATACCTTAATCTTATTGTATATTTACCCCCAAATCAATAAAACATGTCAAAAATAATAGTTAAAAATCCNGTAGTNGAGATAGACGGGGATGAAATGACAAGAATAATCTGGAAGTTCATCAAAGATAAACTCATATTACCATATATAAGTGTNGATCTTAANTATTATGATTTAGGAATTAAAAATAGAGATTTCACTGATGATCAAGTTACTATAAATGCAGCTAATGCAATAAAAAAATTTAATGTAGGAATAAAATGTGCAACTATTACTCCCGATGAAGAAAGAGTTAAGGAATATACATTAAAAAAAATGTGGAGATCACCTAACGGTACCATAAGAAATATTGTTGGAGGAACTGTTTTTAGGGAACCTATCATCATGAAGAATGTTCCAAGATATGTTCAAGGTTGGACAAAACCAATTTGTATAGGAAGACACGCTTTTGGAGATCAGTATAAAGCAACTGATATTGTAACTCATGGAAAAGGTAAACTTACGATGACTTTTACTCCTGATAATGGAGATGTATCAAAATCATGGGAAATATATGATTTTAAGGAGGATGGAGTTGCTATGGGAATGTATAATATTGATTCATCAATTTATGGATTTGCAAGATCGTGTATGAACAGAGCTCTAGATAAAAAATGGCCACTTTATTTATCTACTAAAAATACAATTTTAAAAGCCTACGACGGAAGGTTTAAAGATATTTTTCAAGAAGTTTATGAAAATGAGTTTAAAGAACTTTTTAAAAATAAAAATATAACATATGAACACAGATTAATTGATGATATGGTTGCTGCTGCAATGAAATGGGATGGCGGTTTTGTTTGGGCGTGCAAAAATTATGATGGTGATGTACAATCCGATACTGTGGCTCAAGGATTTGGGTCTCTTGGGTTAATGACTTCAACCCTTGTAACTCCTGATGGAAAGACAATGGAAGCTGAGGCAGCTCATGGAACCGTTACAAGGCACTATAGAAATCATCTTAAAGGTGAGACAACATCTACAAACTCTATTGCTTCAATTTTTGCGTGGACAAGAGGATTAGCGTTTAGAGGAAAGTTAGACAATAATAAAGACCTAATAAATTTCTGTAATTTATTGGAAAGTGTTTGTATAGAAACTGTGGAAAGTGGAAAGATGACAAAAGATCTGGCAATGTTAGTTTTTAACGAAAAACTAACAAGAGATAATTATCAAACAACAGAAGAATTTTTAAATGAAATTAAATTAAATTTGGAAAATAAATTATCCTAATTTAAATGTTTCATGGACTATAGAAAAATAACTGAAGAAGATTCTTTGTATAATGATATAGAGAAAAAATCTGTCAATCAAATAATTAACGAAATTCACAACGAAGACTTTAATGCTTTAAAAGCAATTAAAAAGTTATTTCCTGTAATTGAAAAAGTAATAAATAAAATAGTTGAACAACTAAAAGGTGATGGCCGACTTTTTTATATTGGAGCTGGGACTAGTGGCAGACTAGGAGTTATAGATGCATCTGAATGTCCACCAACTTTTGGAACAGATCCAAACAAAGTAATAGGTTTAATAGCTGGGGGTGATATGGCTCTAAGAAATTCTATTGAAGATGCTGAAGATGATTTTAACAAGGGATGGGATGAATTAAAAAAGCATAATATTAACTCAAGAGACTTTATTATTGGAATTGCTGCATCAGGATCAACTCCTTATGTTGTTGGGGCACTAAAAAATTGTATAGAAAATAATATTCCAACCGCTTGTATTTGTTCTAATCCAAATAGTCCTTTGACAAAATATTCAGATTACCCAATTGAGGTTGTTGTTGGCCCCGAGTATATTACTGGTAGTTCAAGAATGAAATCTGGAACAGCTCAAAAACTTATCCTTAATATTATATCTACTACCACAATGATTAAGTTAGGACATATAAAAGACAATAAGATGATAGATATTCAAATAACAAATGAAAAACTTACAGATCGAGGTGTAAGAATAATTTCTAATAGTTTAAGCATTGAATACTCAAAAGCCAGTGATTTGTTAAATAAGTATAAAAGTGTAAGAAAGGCAATCGAATCATACAGATATGAATAGGATTAAATTCATTAACGGACTAAAAAAAATATCCTTAGCAATTATTTTCGCTTTTACAGGTCCATTTATAATACATCAAGCTTTCCAGAACAAAAACCATGAATTTTATATTTACGTCCTTACATTAGGTCTTCTTATTGCTGGATTTTCAATTGTTTTGGGTTTTCTTGGGATTTCAAATTTAGTTAATAGCTTACTAAATGGACAAAAAAATAAAACATAATATTAATTTCAGATTTTGGTGTCGTTAATTGTCATCCTATCTTTGCTATTAATAAAATTGTAATATGATCGAAATTACTTTCCCAGATGGAGCTAAAAAGAGCTTTGAAAAAGGGATATCTGTAATAGATGTTGCTAAAAGTATAAGTGAGGGGCTTTCAAGAAAAGTACTCTCTGCTAAATATAATGATAAAATAGTTGAGTCATCAACAACCTTAAACAAAGATGGGGATATTAATTTTTTTACATGGGATCAAAAAGAAGGTAAAGCGGCTTTTTGGCATTCTTCTTCTCACGTATTAGCAGAGGCAATTCTTTTTTTATATCCAATGGCAAAACTGACAATTGGGCCACCTGTAGAAAATGGATTTTATTATGATGTAGATTTTGGAGATATAAATTTATCTGAAAAAAACTTACAAGAACTCGAGGCTAAATTCATTGAATTAGCTAGAAAAAAATCAGATTTTAAAATGAGAGCTTCTTCAAAATCTGAAGCATTAAACTATTATACTGAAATTAATAATGAGTTTAAAGTTGAATTAATTAATGATCTTGAGGATGGAGAAATTACTTTTTGTGATCATTCTAACTTTACTGACTTATGTAGAGGTGGACATATTCCAAATACTGGGTTAATTAAAGCTGTTAAATTAACCTCCATAGCTGGTGCCTATTGGAGAGGTGATGAAAACAGGAAACAACTTACTCGTATATATGGGATTTCCTTTCCTAAACAAATTGAACTTTCTAAACATTTAGAATTCTTAGAAGAAGCTAAAAAAAGAGATCACAGAAAAATTGGAAAAGAACTAGAGTTATTTACTTTTTCCAAAAAAGTTGGTGTTGGATTACCCCTTTGGCTTCCCAAAGGAGCTGATCTAAGAGAAAGATTAGAAAATTTTTTGAAAAAGGCTCAAAAAAAAGCTGGTTATGAACAAGTTATCTCACCACACATCGCCAACAAAGAGCTTTATGTGACTTCAGGACATTTTCAAAAATATGGTTCAGATAGTTTCCAACCCATAGAAACTCCTTCAGAGGGAGAAAGTTTTTTGTTAAAGCCAATGAACTGTCCACATCACTGTGAAATTTACAAATCAAGACTATGGAGTTATAAAGAGCTTCCCATAAGATATGCGGAGTTTGGGACAGTATACAGATATGAACAAAGTGGTGAATTACATGGTTTAACAAGAGTAAGAAGTTTTACTCAAGATGATGCTCATATTTTTTGCACTCCAGATCAATTAAATGAAGAGTTTAAAAACGTAATTGAATTAGTATTATATGTTTTTAATTCCTTAGGTTTTAATGATTTTGAAGCTCAAGTTTCTTTAAGAGATAAAAATAATTCTGAAAAATATATAGGTAGTAAAGAAAACTGGGAACTTGCAGAGAATGCAATCATTAACGCAACTGAAGAAAAAAAGTTGAACTATGTTATTGAATATGGCGAAGCTGCATTTTATGGACCAAAATTAGATTTTATGGTTAAGGATGCACTTGGAAGAAGATGGCAATTAGGAACCATTCAAGTTGATTATAATCTTCCAGAAAGGTTTGAATTAACTTACAAAGGAGATGATAACAAACCTCACCGGCCAGTAATGATTCATAGGGCACCTTTTGGAAGCTTGGAAAGATTTGTGGCAATTTTACTCGAACACTCTGAAGGCAACTTGCCAATATGGTTAGTGCCTAAACAAGTAATAATATTATGTGTAAGTGAAAAACATGAAAAATACGCTCAAAAAGTTTTAAATTACCTAGAAAATAACGAAATTCGCGCGTCATTAGATTCGCGAAATGAAACAATCGGGAAAAAAATAAGGCAAGCTGAAATAAGTAAAATTCCGTTTATGCTTGTTATAGGTGAAAAAGAATTTAATACTGACTCTGTTTCAATAAGAAAACATAAACAGGGAGATATTGGAAGTAAGAAGTTAAATGAATTTGCTTCCATGGTAAAAAGTGAAGTTGATAAAAGTATTTCAATTTTCAAAGTTTAATTAAAAAATAGGAATTATAGGAATTCGAAGAAGAAGAACAAACAGACCGGGTAGAATAATAAAAGAAAATCCTCACCGTATAAATGAGAAAATTACTTCTCACGAAGTAAGACTTGTAGGAGATAATGTTGAAGTTGGGGTTTATAAGCTTTTGCAAGCTCTTAGTTTAGCTAAAGAGCAAGGGCTTGATTTAGTAGAAATATCTCCAAAAGCTGTTCCTCCAGTATGTAAAATATTGGAATATAAGAAATTCCTATACGAACAAAAAAAACGTGAAAAGTCATTAAAATCAAAAACTAGTAAAGTTATTGTCAAAGAAATAAGATTTGGTCCACAAACTGATGATCATGATTATGAATTTAAAAAGAAACACGCCGAAAAGTTTTTGAAAGACGGAGCTAAATTAAAAGCATTTGTTTTTTTCAAAGGAAGGTCAATTATTTTTAAAGAACAAGGTCACATTTTACTTTTAAAATTAGCACAAGACCTAGAGGAATTTGGAAAAGTTGAACAACTTCCAGAATTAGAAGGAAAAAGAATGATAATGTTTATGACACCAAAGAAAAAATAAAAAACAAGATTATGCCAAAAATGAAAACAAAATCAAGTGCAAAAAAGAGGTTTAAAATTACCGGCTCTGGAAAAATTAAAAGAAAACATGCATTTAAAAGTCATATTCTGACAAAAAAATCCAAAAAAAGAAAACTTGCACTAACTCACTCAGGATTGGTTCATAAGAGTGACGAAGAAAATATTAAATCACAATTACGCCTAAAGTAATTTAAATTCGGTGGAAATATGTATTAACCTTGAGAATGTGCTTAAAGAGCTTTATTGCCGCCCTTTTCAAAAAAAATAAGTTATGCCCAGATCAACAAATTCAGTAGCCTCAAGAGCTAGAAGAAAAAAAATAATAAAACAAGCAAAAGGATATTTTGGACGTAGAAAAAATGTCTGGACAATCGCAAAAAATGCGGTTGAAAAAGCAATGCTCTATGCTTACAGAGATAGAAAAAATAATAAAAGAAACTTTAGATCTTTGTGGATTACAAGAATAAATGCAGGAGCCAGGCTACATGGAATGACATACAGTGAATTCATGGCAAAGATAAAAGCAAATAATATAGAACTAAATAGAAAAGTACTTGCTGATATTGCTATGAATAACCCAAAAGCATTTGAAGCAATAATTAAAAAAATAAATTAAATTTTATTTTAATGCTTCATGTTTTTCATAACCCTAGATGTAAAAAATCAAGGGAAGCTATACTCTTCTTAAAGGAAAATAATTTAAAGTTCACTGAAATTTTATATATAAAAAATGGGCTTTCAAAAGATATAATTCAATCTATACTAGAAAAACTTAGAATAGAACCAAAAGATTTATTGAGAACACAAGAAAAAATTTGGAAAGAATCATATAAAAATAAAAATTTAAATAAAAAAAAATTAATTGATATTATTATCGAACATCCAAAGCTACTGGAGAGGCCTATCATAATAAGTCATGACTCAGGGATAATTGGAAGACCAATTGAAAGATTAAAATCTTTTATTAAAAGCTCAAAATTTTAGTTAACTTAAAAAAAATCATTTAGATAGATTTATGTTTAGTTTTAAAATGAAATTAAATGATTAGCTTAGCAAAACTTTAGTGCATAATGAAAAATATTGTTACATTAATCCTTTTTTCTTGTGTCCTTTTTTTTTCTAGAGCTCAGAGACCCCCAGCATCTAATTTTCAAAAAATTGATCTTAAGGGAAGTATTGTAGATAAAGATACTGGTCAATCGCTCGAATATGCTACCATTTCTTTAACTAATGACAAAAGACCAGAATTAGTTCAAGGTGGTATAACTAACAATCAAGGTATATTTAATTTTCAAGTTTTTCCAGGAAAATATACTCTCACAGTTGAATATATTTCATTTAATAAATATGTTAAAAAAGATCTGATTATTCGTGAATCGACTGATTTAGGAACAATAGAGCTTGAGATTTCAATTAATTCTCTTAACGAAGTTGAAGTTATGGGTGAAAGAACTGAAGTTGAAATCAGACTAGATAAAAGAATTTATAATGTAGGAAAAGACATCACTGTTAGAGGAGGATCAGTTGCTGATGTGCTTGGTAACGTACCATCAGTTTCAGTTGATGTTGAGGGGGCTGTTTCCTTGAGGGGGAATGACAACGTTAGAATTCTAATTAATGGGAAACCATCAGGGCTTGTTGGAATATCTGGACCTCAGGGATTAAGACAGCTTCCTGCTGAATCAATAGATAAAGTAGAGGTTGTTACTTCACCATCAGCTAGATATGATGCAGAAGGAACAGCTGGAATACTTAATATTATTTTAAAAAAACAAGAATTAGTTGGTTTTAACGGAAACTTCTCACTGAATGCTGGGACTCCAAGAGCAAACCGGGCCACAGCCTCCTTAAACTGGAGAACAAATAAATTAAATTTTTTTACTACAACAACCATCGATAAATCACGAACAAAAGGTAATTCTCTTAATAACAATGAATACTTTAATGGAAATGATCCAAGTAGTTATTTAAATGAAACAAGAAACAGTAACAGGGATAGAAATAGTATTTTCAATAGTCTTGGGATAGAATATTACATTAATGAACAAAGTTCGATAATACTTAGTGGTTTCCATAGGACTAGCGAAAACTCGAACTTTACTAACAATGATATTAAAGAGCTATCAATTCAAAACAATCTTGAAAGTTTTATTATAAGAACTGAGGATGAGAATGAAAAAGATGATTCATTTCAGTACTCTCTTGATTATGACAATAAGTTTGATGATAAGGGACATAAAGTTTCAGCTAGGATTCAATACGAAGAAAGCTCAGAAGACGAAATGGGTGATATTGAATCTTTAACTATACTACCCGCTTTGTTACCATCAAAATTCGAAAAAGTTTCAACACTAGAAGATCAGAAAAGAGTTTTAGCACAAGTTGATTATGTTTGGCCTATTGATGAAAATACTCAATTTGAATTAGGTTATAGAGGTACATTTAATAGTCAAACTAATGATTATGTAGTTAGTTATTTAAATTCAAATGAAATAAACCCATCTCCAACAAGTGTATATGATATTGATCTAAACCTTTCAAACATCCTAACATATAAGGAATATGTGAATGCTTACTATACACAGTTTGGAAAAAAAATCAATAAATTTTCATATTTATTTGGATTGAGAATTGAACAATCTAATATCCAAATAATTCAAGAGACCACTTCTGACAACACGCAAAAAAAATACACTGACTATTTTCCAACTCTAAACTTGTCATTTGAAATTAATGAGTTAGAAAATCTTACACTTGGTTATAGTAGAAGATTAAGAAGGCCAAGATCATTTTTTATTAATCCTTTTCCATCAAGAAGCAGTGTTTCTAGCATTTTTCAAGGCAATCCAGATCTTAATCCAAGTTACTCAAATACATTTGATTTTGGTTATTTAAAAAGGTGGAATAATTTTACATTCAATAGTTCAATTTATTATCAAAAATCAACCAGTGTTTTTACTTTTATTCAACAAGATACGGGGCAAACGGTAATTATTTCAGGTGACCCTGATAATCCACTAAGTAATGTGCTAGAAGTTCCTATATTAAAATTAAGTCCAGTCAATCTTTCCGAAAATAATAGAATAGGTACAGAGTTTAATTTAACATATACACCCTCGAGAAAAGTAAGGTTAAATGGGAATTTTAATTTATTTAATTCCGAGACACTTGGTTCATATAACGGAACTGTTTTTGATGCTGAAAATTTAAGTTGGTTTGCTAGACTAAATTCAAATATTAAACTTCCTTACGACATTGACTGGCAAACAATAATTTTTTATAGAGGTCCAAGGGAAACAGCACAATCAATAAGCCGAGGGGTTTTCACAATGAGTGGTGCGTTAAATAAAGATGTCTTAAATAAAAAAGGAACTATTTCTTTTAGAGCTAGTGATCTGTTCAATACTTCAAAAAGAATGACTGAGACTAGAACCCCTACTTTTTTTAGTTATGGCGAGTTTCAGTGGAGACAACCTACATATATATTTACTTTTACCTACAGACTCAATCAAAAGAAAAACCAATCGAGAAGAAGACAATCTGGTCAAGGATCAGATGGTGGAGGTTTTGACTTCTAATGATCAAGTAAGGATTTTTAATAAATATTATTTATTAATTTGTTTAGACTTTCTCCACTCATTAAATGTTTCGATTGCGGAACCTATTAACCAATAAGGAATTACGAATGTTAAAAGAAATATCATAAGCCAAAAGCCCATTGTAAGTATGGATAAAAAAGCAAGAAATCCTAGATACTGATCAAATTCAAACATAAAACATTTTGTTTTTTACAAATTTACAATAAATATCTTTTTTTTTAAAGAAAATCATATTTTTTGATTTATGTATTTTTGTATTACAAAACAGTATTATGAATTACAGAATCGAGAAAGATACACTTGGAGAGGTAAGAGTTCCAAAAGATGCATATTGGGGTGCTCAAACTGAACGCTCAAGAAGTAATTTTAAAATTGGACCTGCTTATTCGATGCCTCTTGAGATAATTTATGGATTTGCATATCTTAAAAAATCTGCTGCATACACTAATCACGAACTTGGTGTTCTTTCACTTGAAAAAAGGGATCTAATATCTAAAGTCTGTGATGAAATAACCGACGGTATGCATGACAAAGAGTTTCCTTTAGTTATATGGCAAACTGGTTCAGGTACTCAAACTAATATGAACATTAATGAAGTGATTGTAAATAGAGCCCATGTTATTTCTGGAAATATTTTAGGAGATGGTAAGACTCTTCTTTCTCCTAATGATGATGTGAATAAATCTCAATCTTCAAATGATACATTTCCAACTGCTATGCATATTGCTGCTTACAAAAAAATCAACGAAGTAACTATTCCTGGAGTTGTAGAGTTAAAAAAGTCTATAGATAAAAAAATTTTAGAATTTAAATCAATTGTAAAAATTGGTCGCACACATCTCATGGATGCAACACCGATTACTTTAGGTCAGGAGTTTTCTGGTTATTCATCACAATTAGATCACTCTCTTAAAGCAATAAACAACTCTCTACCTCATCTATCTGAAATTGCAATTGGTGGAACTGCAGTTGGAACTGGAATCAACACCCCTAAAGGTTACTCAAAAAAAGTAGCTGAATACATTTCAAAATTTACTGGTCTTCAATTTATTTCCGCTAAAAATAAATTCGAATCTTTGGCTGCTCATGATGCAATAGTTGAAACACATGCAACATTAAAACAGCTAGCAGTTGCACTAAATAAAATTGGAAATGATATTAGAATGTTGTCTTCTGGACCTAGATCTGGGATTGGAGAGATTATATTACCTGCAAATGAGCCAGGGAGTTCAATTATGCCAGGTAAAATAAACCCTACACAAACAGAAGCCCTAACTATGGTTTGTGCGAAAGTCATTGGTAATGATGTGTCAATATCAGTTGGAGGTATGCAGGGACATTATGAATTAAATGTCTTCAAACCTTTAATTGGTTCAACGATAATTGAATCGGCAAATCTTTTAGGAGAATCTTGCGTCAGTTTTTCGAAAAATTGCTTTGATGGTATAAAAGCTAATAAAAAAAGAATTAATGAATTATTAAACAATTCATTAATGTTAGTGACTGCATTGAATACTAAAATAGGATATTATAAAGCTGCTGAGATTGCCAACAAAGCACATAATGAAGGAACTACGCTAAAGCAAGCCTCATTGAGCTTAGGATACTTAACAGAAGAAGAATTTGATATATTAGTTAGACCAGAATTAATGACTGGAGATGAGTAATAATTTTATAATTATTCCATTTGAAAAAAAACTAATAAATTTCTTTATTGATTTGAACATGGATTGGTTGAATGAGTTTTTTGAGGTAGAGCCTTATGATTTAAAAATTTTAAATCAATCCGAAAGCCTGATAATAAATAAAGGAGGTTATATATTTTTTGGAAAACAAAATGATCAAATTATAAGCACTTTTGCCCTTATAAAAAGAGGTAAAAGAAGTTTTGAACTTGCAAAAATGGCTGTAGACACAAAAAAAAGAAATAATGGGTGTGGCAATAAAATGATTCAATTTATTATTTCTTTTGGAAAAAAAAATAATTGGAAAGAAATATTTCTATACTCTAACACTAAACTTAAAAACTCTATTCATCTTTATAATAAATATGGTTTTAGAAAAATTGATATTGAAAAAAAAAGTCCTTATTTAAGGGGGAACATAAAAATGAAAGTATTATTAGAAACTTAACCTCTTGATATTTTTTTATACTTAATCCTTTTTGGAAGTAATTCTGTACCTAATCTATTCTTCTTATTCTGCTCATACTCTGAGTAAGACCCTTCAAAAAAATAAACTTCAGAGTTACCCTCAAAAGCTAAAATATGTGTACAGATTCTATCTAAGAACCATCTATCATGAGATATAACAACAGCACATCCTGCAAAGTTTTCAAGACCCTCTTCGAGGGCACGTAATGTATTAACATCAAGGTCGTTTGTCGGTTCGTCCAATAATAGTACGTTTCCCTCCTCTTTCAAAGTCATTGCTAGATGAAGTCTATTTCGTTCTCCTCCTGAAAGTGAAGAAACCTTTTTATTTTGCTCACTACCACTAAAATTAAATCTACTTAAATATGCTCTTGAATTGACTTCTCTGCCACCAACTCTAATTAAATCTTGTTCATCACAAAAATTTGACCAAATAGATTTTTGTAAGTCTATATCACTATGAGATTGGTCTACATAGGCAACTTTGACTGTGTCTCCAATTTTGAAGGATCCTTGATTAGGAGTTAGCTCATTAATTATCATTTTAAAAAGAGTTGTTTTACCAGCTCCATTAGGACCAATTACACCCACTATTCCTGCAGGAGGCAATCTAAAACTTAAATTCTGATAAAGGAGCTGGTCCCCAAAAGATTTACTGATGTTTATAGCTTCAATTACTTCATTTCCAAGTCTTGGTCCTGAAGGGATATAAATTTCAACTTTATCGTCTATAACCTTTTGATCCTGACTAATAAGTTTATCATAATTAGACAATCGAGCTTTTTGTTTTGATTGTCTTCCTTTTGGAGACATCCTTACCCACTCTAATTCCCTCTCTAAAGTTTTTTTCCTTTTACTAAATTGTTTTTTTTCGTTTGATAAACGTTTGGCTTTTTGATCCAACCAAGAAGAATAGTTGCCTTTCCATGGAATCCCCTCTCCTCGATCGAGCTCTAAAATCCATCCAGCGACATTGTCTAAAAAATATCGATCATGAGTAACAGCTATAACCGTACCTTTATATTGGGCTAAATGATGCTCTAACCAATTAACTGATTCAGCGTCTAGATGATTTGTAGGTTCATCTAATAATAAAATATCTGGTTTTTGAAGTAATAATCTACATAGAGCAACTCTTCTAACTTCTCCTCCTGAAAGAGAAGAAACATTTGAATCAGAAGGTGGTGTTCTTAATGCATCCATTGCAATTTCAAGCTGGTTGTCTAATTCCCAGGCATTTCTTGTGTCGATTTCGTCCTGTAATACTGATTGTCTAGCCATCAGTTTATCCATTTTATCAGGATTTTCATATACTTCTGGTAAGGCAAATTGATCATTTATAGAATTGAACTCATCAAGTATTTTAACTGTATCTGAAACTCCTTCCTTTACAATATCTATTACACTTTTGTTTGGATCAACTTTTGGCTCCTGTTCGAGGTATCCAACACTATATTCATTGTTGAAATTCACTTCTCCTCTGTAATTTTTATCTATTCCTGCTATAATTTTTAACAACGAAGATTTTCCAGAACCGTTTAAACCAAGAACACCAATCTTGGCGCCGAAGAAAAAACTAAGATGAATGTTTTTTATAACTTCTTTTTGTTGATCAGGATATATTTTTGAAACTCCTGACATTGAAAAGATTATTTTTTTATCATCAGACATCTTATATTCGACCTCTTAATGCATTAAAGGCCCAAGCAACGGCATTAAAACCTAAACCCATTACAGTAAAGCCAATAGTATACTCCTTATATAAAAAAACACCTAAAAGAATTAAAGTACTGCCTAAAACCATCAAAATTAAGGCTGCATAACCAAATATTTTATTTTTATTAAGACTCATAATTTAAAATCTCGAAGTTAGCTTAGTTAAAGAGTTTTTCCAATTATATTTTCTGTGAAAAATGAAAATTAATAATGGATAAAAAAACAGAAGGTTAACAATTGCCTCTGTACCCATGCTTGGCTCAGTAACATCTTTTAATATTGCATTTGTTTGTAATACAGTCCAATCTGTAGTGACAAGAAGTGAAGCAACTAAATTATTCGCAGCATGCCATCCCATCGCCAATTCTGCACCATCATCTAATAATGTTATGATTCCTAAGTAAAATCCAGTACCGATATAAAAATACATGGTTTCATATCCTAATTCAGAAACTTCCGGATTTGATATATGTACAATCCCAAAAATAAATGAGGTGAAGATCAGAGGTAAAAAATTATTTCTAAATAAATTACCGAAACCTTTCATCAAATAACCTCTAAAGATAAACTCTTCAAGACTTGTTGCAATTGGCATAAAAATTAAGGAAATAAAAAATAAAATTAAAAATGGAATAGGTTTGAAGTTTATCTCATAATTTTCTGGCTTGACAAAGAAATCAAACGAAATAAAAAAAATCATCAATGAGGCCCATAAAGAAAAAGAAAAAATAATTCTTTTCAGATCTAATTTAGTTCTACTTGTGAAATAATTTGTAATTGTTCGGCCATGAATTTTTTTAGAAACCAACCAAACACCAATAAATGAAAAAGCAAAGGGAAATAACATCAAAAATAAACGCAGGTTTGATGGAATTGCCTTTAGTAAATCCATAGGATTCGCATCTGGTTTAATTTCGATATTTGATTCTATGAGAGAACTTGCAAAAGCAATGGTGAGAGGTATTTGACCTAGAAAATTAAATATAATTATTACTAAAGAGCCTAAAACGTAATATCCAAATTTATCAAATTTGCTTTCACTGTAGTTTAAAAACATAGTGTAATAATTAGTTCTGTAATATAACCATTATTTCGCAGGTATTTTAAATAAAACTTTATAGGTTTAGATAGAAAGGATTTAGTAGTAAAATATAAACTACAGTAAACAGCATTTGAAAATATATTGTGTTTATGTTTGACTTAATCAAATTTCTTGAATTATAATTTCTGAAAAGATGAAAAAAGATTGAGAGACCTGCTAAAAACAATAAACCATTAGCAATTAAGTATGAATTACGTGGAAAATTAACAATATTTTGAACTAAAATATCAGTAAAAAAATACATAAATGAGAATGTACAAATCAAAAAGAAAAGATATCCCCATCTAGATGATTTTTTTCCAAACAAAACGACAAGATTATTCTTTTTTGCCATTTTATCTGACTTATAATCTGGGAATTGATTTATAAATAAAATATTTGTTGTTAATAACCCAGTTGGAATTCCAAGTAATAAAAGATTTTGAAATTCTGTAGAAAGAAATTCAATTGTATTAACAGACAAGGCATATCCAGAACCTAACGTTAACAAGGGACCAAAAGTTAAGAAGATTGTAAGTTCACCTAGACCGTATCTCGATACAAGTCGAATTGGTGTTGCAGTGTAAAAATATCCCAACAACCCCCCAGTTAATGCAATTATTGACATATATATCAAGTTTTGTGAAGAGCCTGTATTTAAATAGGATAAGAACATTACTAATAATAAAAACACAAGACCTACAAACAACATTTTATTACCAAGAGATTTAGTCTTTTTAAGTGTAATTAAACCCAATTCAATAGCTCTACTTCCACCCGAAACTTGAGCTCCCTCTAAAAACTTATCGTTTAATCCTACGTTAAAATATTCATCGTTTAAACCATCAGTACCATCTTTAACATCAAAGTAATCATTATAAAGATTTGAAAAAAGTTGAAGAGATAAAATTCCACTTACAGTAAACAATAAACTTAGTGAAGATGCAGATAAATCACTTCCCGCAAAAAAAGCTGCAACAGCAAAAATGGGTAGAATTGAAGCTGAACCAAAGCCTGCTCTAGTTATTGCTACACCTTTAATAATTTTTGTTATAAATGATATAGGGATATTAACGTTCTCGTCTATAGGTTCAGTCATTCCACAATAACCTGTTTGTGGTTTATTTTTTCCATTTGAAAAGTTTGGTGTTATTCTAATTTTTGCAGCAAACTTGGTTCCATCCTTTTTTATAAAGTTAGTTTTAGTTTCATAAAAACCATTCTTGTTTGCATTTTTTAGCCACATTAAAACATTTTGAAGAACTATTTCTCCCTCGGAAAATATAGAAACTCTTTTTTTCCCAATTAACTCTGAATTCTGATAACCAAAAAGTTTTTCTGCATCTTTATTTAAATTTTCGATGACACCCTCCATGTCGCATATAATAACACTTTTCATATTTATTTATTTATTCTTTTTGAGTATGTAGTTAATTTACAAAGCGAAATTAAATTATTTTTGTTATCAGTAACCTTAATTTCCCATAATTGTATTGATTTTCCAGTTTTAATTGGCCTTGCAGTAGCATATACAAATCCCTTTGAAATACTTTTTAAATGATTTGCTGAAATTTCTATACCTCTAACGGATACATCTTGATCATTTTTAAAGAAAAAGGAAGCAAAACTTCCAACAGTTTCTGCAAGAGCAACCGTTGCTCCTCCATGTAATATTCCATTTGGCTGGTAAACTTTTGATGTAACGGGCATTTTAGCTGTAACAAAATCATCACCTACATCAATAAATACAATGCCGAGTGTTTCCATCAATGTATTTGAATTATTATTACAAATTTTTAAAATATTTTCTTTATCCATATTATAAAAAAAAACAACCTTTAAAAGGTTGTTTTTAGTTGTTAGATGAGATATTTATTTGACTTCTTCAAAATCTACGTCTTGAACATCATCACCACCTTTATCTGAGGAAGATTTATCTCCACCTTTGGTTTTCTTTGAATCTCCACTAGACTGATTAGTCTTTGATGCCTCTGCTTGCGCCTTATACATTTCCTCAGATGCATTTTTCCATGCTTCATTAAGTTTTTCAACTTCAGGATCAATTAATTTTAAATCTTTTGTTTCATATGCTTTTTTTAAATCTGCCAAAGCAGATTCTACAGGTTTCTTTTTTGCATCAGAAATTTTTGCTCCAAATTCCTTTAATTGTTTTTCAGTTTGAAATATTAACTGATCCGCACTATTCATTTTTTCAACATGCTCTTTAGCCTTTTTATCTGATTCAGCATTGGCTTCTGCATCTTTTTTCATTTTTTCAATTTCTTCTTC
>PAHL01000032.1 GCA_002711185.1 Flavobacteriaceae bacterium | reverse complement strand
TTGATTTAGAATATATTTCTAATCCTGAAATTTCATCCAACGGGGAAATGATATTATTTCAAAGAAATTTTAAAGACATAATGACTGATAAAAATTTTTCAAATATTTGGGTTATTAATTATGACGGGTCAAATAACATACCCCTGACTACAGGAAATCAAAATCATTTTGATCCTACTTGGTCCAATTTGGGTGATAAGTTTACTTACAAATCCAATTTAGGAGGTACTGTTCAACTATATTTATACCAGTTAGATTCAAAAACAAACCAAAAATTGACTAATGTTCAGACCTCAATTGGTAAAGTAGATTGGTCTGATGATGATAAATATTTAACCTTCACTTCTTTTGTTGAAAAAAGTTCAAATAGAATTATTAAAATGCCAAAGAAGCCTAATGGAGCCAAGTGGAATAAACCAGCTGTCGAAATTTCTGATATCAAATATAGAAGTGATGGTAGAGGATTTCTAAAACAGGGATATAACCAAATATTTGTTCTGCCAGTCGAGGGAGGCACACCAAGACAAGTGTCTTTTTTAGAAAATAATTCTGGTTCTCCTAAATGGAAGTCTAATAGACAAATATTATTTTCCGCAAATTTAAATGAAGATTCTGATTTGGAGCCAACCAATTCAGAAATCCATTTACTTGATATTTATTCAAATAAATTAACACAATTAACAACTCGTTTTGGTCCTGATTACAGTCCAATAATTTCTCCAGACAAATCTAAAATTGCTTACTTAGGATATGATGAGAAATACCTTGGTTATCAGCAAAGCGATATTTATATAATGTCTCAGGATGGAAAAAATACCATTAATATTTCTTCTGATTTTGACAGGGATATTAGTAACATAAATTGGTCAGATGATGGAAAGGGTTTGTATTTTCAGTATGATGATAAAGGAATGACTAAGTTAGCTTACATATCAAATTATGGAAAAGTAAAAGATATTGAAAACGAATTAGCAGGGCTTTCTATAGGCAGACCTTATAGTGGTGGAACATATTCTATTTCAAAAAATGGAAGATACGCGATCACCTATGGAAATGTATACAACCCTTCTGATCTCGCTGTTGGCTATAATGGAAAAATGAGCCGATTAACCGATCTAAATAAGGATTTATCTGATTACAAAAAATTAGGAAATGTAGAAGAGGTGTGGTATAAATCATCTTTTGATGGAAGAGATATTCATGGTTGGCTAGTTAAGCCACCAAATTTTGATAGTTCAAAAAAATACCCCTTAATCCTAGAAATTCATGGAGGACCATTTTCAAATTATGGATTTAGATTTTCTGCTGAGGTTCAATTATTTGCTAGTAAAGGATATCTGGTTTTATACACAAATCCGAGGGGTAGTACAAGTTATGGAAAGGAATTTGCTAATTTAATACATCATAACTACCCTAACCAGGACTATGACGATTTGATGTCAGGTATAGATTATCTTATCAAAAAACCTTTTGTAGATAAGGATAATTTGTTTGTAACAGGAGGCAGTGGAGGGGGAGTTTTAACAGCCTGGATTGTAGGTAAAACTGACAGGTTCAACGCAGCTGTTGTTGCAAAGCCTGTAATAAATTGGTATAGTTTTGTTCTTTATGCAGACAATACAAACTTTTACTACAAATACTGGCAACCAGGACCACCATGGGAAAACTTAGAGCACTATATGAAAAGATCACCAATTTCTTACGTTGGTAATGTTAAAACACCTACAATGCTTCTAACAGGTGAAAATGATTACAGAACCCCCATGGCCGAAAGCGAACAATTTTACACTGGACTAAAATTAAACAGTGTAGAATCAATTTTAATAAGAATTCCTGGGGCTAGTCATGGTATAGCAGCAAGACCTAGTAATTTAATAACAAAGGTAAATGCTATTACTGCTTGGTTTAATAAGTATAAAAAATAACCTAACAGAAGAATATATATTTATATATTTGTCACCCAATTATTTAAACCCTACGAATGAGTATTTGGAAATACTTTTTTTTATTTATAATTCTTTCATATAATTCTTTTGGTCAAGGACTTAAAACTAACGGAGATAAAATAGTTGACCAAAATGGAAATGAGGTAATCCTCAGAGGAATGGGTCTAGGTGGATGGATGTTAATGGAAGGTTATATGATGCAGTCTTCTGATGTAGCTGATACTCAACATGAGTTTAGAGAAAGACTTATTGAATTGATAGGGACAGCAAAAACAGATGAGTTTTTTGATTCGTGGCATAAAAATCATGTTACTAAAGCCGACATTGATTCACTTGCCTCGTGGGGGTTTAATAGTGTGAGATTGCCAATGCACTATAATTTATTTACACTACCAATTCAAGATGAGCCTATTTCAGGGGAAAATACTTGGTTAGAAAAAGGTTTTACTATGGTCGACGAATTACTGGATTGGTGCAAATCAAATGAGATGTACCTAATATTAGACCTTCATGCTGCTCCTGGTGGTCAAGGAGCAAATGCGGCTATTTCAGATTATGATTCAGATTTACCCTCTTTATGGGAAAGTAATGAAAATAAAAGCAAAACTGTAGCACTATGGAAAAAGTTAGCTGAAAGATATAAGAGTGAAGCATGGTTAGGTGGATATGATTTATTAAATGAAGTTAATTGGACTCTAGAAAATGAAAATGAGGATTTAAGATTACTTTATGAACAAATTACAGATTCAATTAGATCTGTTGATACTGACCATATAATTTTTATTGAAGGAAATGGTTTTGCAAATGACTTTAGGGGTCTTACACCACCTTGGGATGATAATATGGTTTATAGTTTTCATAAATATTGGAGTACTAACAATGAAGGTTCTATAGATTGGGTTTTAAAAATAAGAGAAGAGCACAATGTTCCTTTATGGATGGGAGAATCTGGTGAAAATTCCAACGTCTGGTTTCGTGATGCAATAAAGCTTTTTGAAGATAATAAAATTGGGTGGTCGTGGTGGCCAATGAAAAGAATTGAAACAATTGTAGCGCCATATTCAATCAAGTTTTCTGACGGATANAAGTCTATTTTAAATTACTGGAGAGGGAATATTTCAAAACCAAGCGTTGATNAAGCCTATTCGATAATGATGGATTTAGCAGCTAGTTCAAATAGTCTCAATTGTGATTACCAAAAGGATGTTCATGATGCACAAATTCGTCAGGTCGCAACTGATGAAACAATTCCATTTAAAAATCATGAAATACCTGGAGTCATAAATATGTCAGATTATGATATGGGCAGAAGCGGATATGCTTATTATGATGTTGATGATGCGAATTATCAATTATCTAGTGGAAATTTTCAAGCATGGAATTCAGGTTGGGTCTATAGAAATGATGGTGTAGATATAGAAAAAAGTACAGATACTACAAACTTAAAAGGTAATGGATATCATTTGGGTTTTGTTAATAAGGGGGAATGGATCAATTATACTGTAGATGTTAAGGAATCTGGAGTTTATAGTCTATATTCAAGGATGGCCGCTTTAGATGATGGCGGGAAATTTCAAATTGAAATAGATGATGAGCCTGTAACTTCATCACTTTCTGTATCAGCTACAGGGGATTGGAATACTTTTAAAACTCTNCAATTTGATAATATTATTTTAGAAGAAGGTGAGCATGTTNTATCATTTCANACAAAGGAGTTACCAGCTTTTAATATTTCNACAATGGAATTNTCAAGAATTAGNGATNTAAGTNATNTCGACTTTNTTTTNCTNGANGCAAATACAAGTGAGAATAATTCAGAAATTNANATTCTNCTNAANAANGAAATCAATCCTGAAAGCNTTGAAAAAAATAANCCAGATTTCTCCCTAAATGTTAATAATCAAATTATTGAAATTGATTCTNTAACAATTATGGAAGNAAAAAAAAGAACATTTAAAATTCATTTTTCTGAGANATTATCNTANGGAGATATTATANCNGTTGGTTATTCCGGNAATANTATCAAAACAAATCAAGGGANTATTCTTAAACAATTTTCAAANTTTCGGGTTAAAAATCTAATTGCNAAAATTTTTCAGATACCAGGTAAAATNGANTCTGAGCAATATTCNAATATGTTTGGTGTTGAGATNGAAAATACAACTGATATAGGAGGTGGATCCAATATTGGTTATACAAATGNNGGAGATTATGTAGATTATNAAATAAATGTTTNATCTNATCTTGAGTATGANATTAAATTGAGGGTAGCAGCAGAATCTAANTCGGGAAGAGTTGTTTTTTATTCTATTTCTCCTGAACAAACTGAGACTGAATTATCAACTATGCTTTTACCAATTACAAATGGATGGCAAAATTGGCAAACTGTCTCCGGGAGAATAAGCTTAAATAGCGGAGAATATACTTTAAGAATGAAAATAATTAATGGAGACTTTAATTTAAATTGGATTAATATCTCCTACAAAGACTCGGATGGGGATGGTGTAAATGACCAGGTGGATCAATGTCCAGATTCACTAACTGATGTGGTTGATGAAAAAGGGTGTGTGCTTGATCCAATTCCATCAAATATTTTCATTATTAAAGCAAATAGTGAAACATGTAACTCAAGTAATAATGGTTCTATTTCTATTACATCTTCTCAACAAGAGAACTTTATTGCTTACTTAAATCAAAATTTAAATACCCAAAAACAATTTACTTCAAATACAACCTTTGATAATTTGAGTTCTGGTATATATGAGTTGTGTATAGCTTTATCTGAGTTTCCAAAAGTAAAACAATGCTTTACAGTCAGGGTCAAACAACCTGCTGATCTATTAGTATCATCATCTGTTAACGCCATTAGTTATACAATTTCTTTTGAATTGAATGGTGCTAATAAATATTACATAAAACTTAATGATAAATATTATACTACCGATAAAACAAGAATTGAATTACCAATTACCAAAGAAATAAATGAAATTGAAGTTTCAACAGATATTGAATGCCAAGGAACCTATGAGGAAACTATAAGAATTGAAAACAACATCAAAATTTATCCAAATCCTGTTGATGATGAAAATTTGAATATAGACCTTGGTATTAATAGAGAAAGTAAATCTACAATACAAATATTTGATGTTGCTGGGAATTTAATTTACTCAGGTCAAGTAAATAAATCAACAGATGTTGATTTTTCAAATTTTCCTAAAGGATTGTATATCCTGAAAATTATTAAAGATCAAAATATATTTAATTATAAAATTATTAAGTAAGTATGAAAAAGGGTATCAATATTTTTTACTTGTTAATATTTATTATAAGCTATTCTTGCTCAAAGGATAACAGCGATCAAAAAAATATTATTGAGTCTCCTGCGATAGTTATTTTAATTTTTCCTGAAAATAACACTGAGTGCAATGAAGGGACTATAATATCTGATACTCAAAGTGAGGTTAGTTTTAGATGGAATAAATCTACTAATGCCGACAGTTATACCTTAGTTATTAATAATATTGACTCTGGTACAACACAGAATATAAATACAAATGATACAGAAGAAAAAGTAATCTTAGAAAGAGGTACTAATTATTCTTGGCAAGTTATATCGAAACTAAATTCTACTTCTTTAACGACATTCAGTAGTACATGGAGATTTTTTAATGCATCAATACCTGTTGAATCGCATGTTCCAGATCAGGCAGTAATTGTATCACCTGTAGCTGATTCAATAGTTAATTCATGTCCTGTTATTCTTGAATGGACCTCTAGCGATAAAGATAATGATATAAAACTCCATGATGTTATTCTTGATCTGGACTATCCACCCACAAAAATAATTGGATCTACAACTGAAAATAATTTTCAACCCAATTTACTAAGTGACAAGACATATTATTGGCAAGTAATTACCATTGATAATGATGGTAATAAATCTAGCTCTGAAATTTCGAGTTTTAAAATCGATCCCTCCGTTGAAAGCTCTAGCTGTTCACCTGGAGTTAGTTCATCCACTATAAAAGATCTAGTTAAAGATGGTTCAATGGATAATAAAGGGGATTGGAAATATAGACAATTATGGACTCAATCTGATAATGAAGTTAATCATGGATTTGTTGATGGTGAATATGCTTTTAGAAGCGTGGATGGTGTTCGATATTCAAATGCAATCTTATGGCAAGAAATAAATGTTGAGTCAGGAGTTGTTTATTCTTTTAAAATGAATGTCAGAAGTGGTGGCACATCAAATTCCTGGTTAGAAGTTTATTTTGGATCACAAGATGTAAATAATGGATCAGATGAGTATACAGATGGAGGAGTTCAAATCTTTGTAAAGAGTTTTGGTGATAATGAAAATTGTGGTGTTAATTCGTATGATGGATCAATTTTTGATGTTGCCAAAAATGGATGTCCAATCCCTTCTGAATCTCTTTTAAATCAAGATGGAAAAGTTGTTTTCTCTACTTCTGATTTAACGGCAAATGGAACTATTATTTTGGGTATTAAAGCTGGTAATTATGACGGCACATTTGGATCAGGTATTTTTATAGATGATATATCTTTAATTGCTGATTAAGTCAAGTTTTTTTTTTGTAAATAATAGATTATATTTAGGAAAATATATGCGTTATGAGTAGTAAATTTTTTGGAAACCGGATAAATAAAAATTCTCCTAAAGCGGGAAATCAAAAGCTAAATAAAAAAAATAGCGCAAAAAAATCTGTTTCGGTAAGAAAAGCGGGTAGAGGAAATTAAAAAATTCTCTTTTAATATAAGGTGTAAACAACCAATTTAGGTATGAAAAAATCTCTTTATTTAATAATTTTATTATTGTGTTTTTTTGACTGTAACAATTTAGGAAAAGAAAATGTAAATGAATGGATACCTTTGTTTAACGGAGAAAACACTGATGGGTGGAGAGGATATAATTCTGATGTGATGCCATTGGGTTGGGATGTGGTTGATGGTATTTTGACGTTTAAGAATGACCAATCTTCAGAGGAGGATTATAACTATGACCGTGGTCAAAAAAATATAATATATGCTTTAGAGGAATTTGATAATTTTGAACTTTATGTTGAGTGGAAAATATCCAAAGGTGGAAATAGTGGTATTTTTTATCACATAAAAGAGGGTTACTCTGGCCCTGCAAATGTGGCTCCAGAATATCAAATCATCGATGATGAAAATTATGCTTCAATGCATGATATAGTTTCTTATAATAAAAGTGTTGGTTTTCTTCCTCCAGATGAATTACATCCTCTTCAAAAAACAGCATCTGACTATGCGATGTATAGTGCTGATCCAAATATAAAAAAACTTAATCCTGCTGGTCAATGGAATAGTTCAAAAATAGTTTTTACTGAGAAAAAAGTTGAATATTGGTTAAANGGTTCAAGAGTTCTGTTTTTTATTCCATGGTCTAAGGAATGGAATGAAAAAAAGAATTCTGGAAAATGGGATAATGCACCAGATTATGGTAAGTTTAAAAAAGGTTACATAGGCTTTCAAGATCACCCGGGTGATTTATGGTTAAAAAATATAAAAATTAAAAAACTATGATTAAAAGGAGAACATTTTTAAAAAATGCAACAGTGCTTGCATCAACTGCACTTTTACCTTCATGTAATTTTTCAACATCTGAAAAATCTAAAAGATTAAGAATAGCTAATATAGGTGTTGGAGGAATGGGAGCTGAGGATCTTGATTCGATTTCATCACATAAAATGGTTGATATTGTTGGTTTATGCGATGTTGACTCAGATGCCTTAAAAAAGGCATCNATGCTTTTTCCAAATGCAAAAACCTATTCCGACTATAGAGTTCTTCTGGAAGAGATGCGAGATAAAATTGATGCAGTTGTTGTATCAACTCCTGATCACACACATGCTCCCGCATCATTAATGGCAATGAATTTAAACAAAGCTGTTTACTGTCAAAAACCTCTTACTCATCATGTTTCAGAGGCTCGTGAAATGCAATTGGTTGCCAAAGAAAAGAATCTAGTAACGCAGATGGGGATTCAGGTTCATTCTTTTTACGATTATAAATTAGCTACATTGTTAATAAAGTCGGGAATTATAGGAAAGGTTAGTCATGTTCACGCATGGTCTCCAAAAAACTGGGGATATGATGGACCGATGCCCATGGGATCAGATCCAGTACCTTCTAACTTAGACTGGAATTTATGGCTTGGTACTGCCAAGGAACGCGATTATAATAAAGACTTTTATCATCCATTTGGTGATAACAATTTTTTTGGAAACTGGAGAAAGTTAGTTGATTTTGGATGTGGTACTTTAGGTGATATGGGAGTTCATATTTTTGATACCCCTTATAATGCGCTATCTCTAGATGTACCCAAAACCATAGTAAATGAATGTAGGGAACCCAATGGTTTTAGCTTCCCTGAAAATAATAAGGTAACATATGTTTTTCCTGGTACAGAGCAAACCACAGACGAATTGAAATGGATATGGTATGATGGAATTAGTGCTCCAGAAAAGCATCTGGATCTTGAACTTCCAGATAATGAAAAGTTACATGAACAAGGTGCAATGTTTATTGGGGAAAAAGGAAAATTATATTTACCTCATTTTATGATTGAACCTAAATTAATTGTTGATGGTAAATATCAAAAAATGGATATTGGGAAGTTCAATTTAGGGACTCCAGTTAGAGATTATGATAAAGAAAGAAAGTTTCATTATCATGAATTTGTTGATGCATGTCTTGGAAAAGATAGATGCTCAGCTCCTTTTTCATATGCTTCAAGATTGACTGAAACAATTTTACTAGGCGTAATTGCCGGAAGATTTCCAGGGGAAACCTTAAATTGGGATAAGGATTTAGCTAGATTTAAGGAAGAAAAAGCCAATAAATACATCTCTGGGACATATCGCGACTTTTAATTAAACATTTTTCTTAGGATTAAATGTCAAATTTTTTCTTTTTTGAGGAAGTAAAAAAAATAAAAAACTACATTTTAGTTTTTATTTTTTTAGTTCTGTCTATTCTATTTCTTTTGTATAATAACAATAATCCCTTTGAGGAAGAAATAGATTTAGGTATTTATTCAATGAATTACGATATATCAATCCTACCAGATTCACCCAATGGTAATAAAATTAAATATGGGCATAAGTTATTTATTGAAACTTCTCAATTATTGGGAAGAAAATCTGAAAAAAATTATGTTGGAAATTCATTAGCATGCTCAAATTGTCATTTAAACGTAGGGAAACAACCTTTTGCTATGCCCTTAATTGGTGTTGATAAAAGATTTCCTCAATATAGGGGGAGGGAAAATAAACTAGGGAGTTTAGAAGAGAGAATAAATGGTTGTTTTGAGAGAAGTATGAATGGAAGAAAGTTATCTGAAAATAGTGAAGAAATGATTGCTCTGGTTTCTTATATAAAATGGTTAGGTAGGTATGTTAAAAAAGGGGAAATTATTTTTGGTAAAGGGTTAAAGGCAATAAATTATCCTAATAGGGCTGTAGATTTAAATAAAGGAAAGTTGGTTTTTGATAGGGTTTGTGTTGAGTGTCACGGGAGTGATGGTCAAGGAGAAAAAATAGATGATTTTACATACCAATACCCTCCACTTTGGGGTGACAACTCATATAATAATGGAGCAGGTATGACTAGAGTTCTTACCTCCGCTATGTTTATTAAATATAATATGCCTAACGGCATCACATTTGAATCTCCAATTTTAACTGATGAAGAATCATATGATGTTGCAGGATATATTAATCAAAAAAATAGACCTATTAAAAATAATCTTGAAAATGATTTCCCTGATTTAAAGAAAAAACCTATGTCAACTCCATATCCACCTTATAATGATAAATTTTCTCAAAAACAACATCAAATTGGTCCTTTTCAACCAATTTTTGATTTTTATAAAACAAATTATAATATTGTAAAAAATAAATAACCCAAAAAAAATTAAATATGAATACAGATAAATCCAGAAGATCATTTTTTGCAACTCTAGCACTAGGTGTTAGTGCCTCTGCTTTTCCGATGATGGTCAAAGAATTCAACGAAATGGAAAATATACCAGAGCTAAAAGATATAGATGTTACAGAAGCAGATGCATGGTTTATAAATAATATAAAAGGAAGTCACAGAATTGCTTATGATGGAAGTACTCCTCATAATGGATTACCAATTATATGGAACTGGGCATTTTATAAATCAAATAATCAAACAGGATCCCCTGATAGCGATATTACNGCTATGACAGTTCTTCGACACACAGCAATTGCCTATGCATTTAATTCAGATATATGGAATAAGTATCCAATCGGTAAAGTTTTTGGAATAAATGATAACTCCACTGGAAAACCTTCACTTAGAAATACTGTTTATGAACCTCAGGAAGGTGATTTTCCACCTTTAGGAATAGATGGAATCAAAAGAATGCAAGAAAGAGGAGCATTGTTCTGTGTTTGTAATTTGGCTATTAGTGTTTATAGTGGAGTAATTGCAAATCAAATGCAGTTAGATCCTAAAAAGGTACAAGAAGAGATGATAGCTGGTGTTCTNCCTGGAATTCAACTGGTTCCTTCAGGAGTATGGGCATTAGGTAGNGCACAGGAAAATGGCTGTGGNTACATTTTTGCAGGCAATTAACTACATTTAAAAATTAATTAGATGTATATTTGNAACAAATAGAGTTTTAAAATATTTAAAACATAAAGATGTTGTGTGTTGTAATGCCAAAATGGCTTGCAACTAATGAGAAGCTTTCCCTTAAAAAGGAAGGCTTTTTAGTTTAAACTCTTTAACTCAAAACTTTCTTTTCTCTTCGTATTAGAATCTGTCCCAATGAATAATTCAAAATCACCATTCTCAGATTCCCATATGTTTCTTGAGCTGTAAAACTCTAGCATTTTACTGTTAATTTTAAAACTTACATTTTTGGTTTCACCTGGATTAAGCTCTATCATTTGAAAACCTTTTAATTCTCTTACAGGTCTTGTTGAACTTGCAAACTTATCCTTTATGTATAATTGAACTACTTCTTTACCTTTTAATTTTCCTGAATTAGTCAATTTTACAGACGCTATTAATTCATCATTATCCTTTATTAAGACTTTTTTACTCAATTTTATATTTGAATACTTAAAAGAAGTATAGCTTAAACCAAAACCAAANGGGTACAAAGCAGTATTCTTTTCATCTTGATAATGCGACCAAAAAACACTTCCAGCATCNTCACCATCTGCCCCAGGTCTTCCAGTGCTTTTATGATTATAATATAATGGCATTTGCCCAACACTTCTCGGAAAACTCATCGGAAGTTTACCACTAGGGTTGTAATCTCCATAGATCACCTGTGAAATAGCATTACCACTTTGAGTTCCCAAATGCCATGTTTCNAGGATAGCGGGTATATTTTTACTNGGCCAATTTAGNGTTAATGGTCTNCCATTCATTAANACTAATACAATATTAGAATTTACTTGATGAATTTCNTCAAGTAGTTCTTGTTGAAATCCTGGCAAGTCAATATTTGCTCTACTTCTACCNTCTCCTGATTGAAAACCATATTCTCCTAAAACCATTATTACAACGTCAGCTTTTTCAGCTATTTCTTTAGCTTCACTAATTCCTGTTTTATCGGTAAGATTTAGTTGTACTTCTTCATGAAAACCATCTGGAATTTTATTTACAAGTCTTACCCCTTGAGAGTGGATTATTTCATTTCCACCGTAGTTTGATAATCCCTCTAAAACAGAGACTGCAGTATTGTTATCAGCAGCAACTCTCCAATTTCCAAGGGGACTATTTTTATCTGCTGCTAGTGGACCAATTAAGGCTATTTTTTGTCCACTCTTTTTTAATGGGAGAAGGTTATTTTTATTTTTTAGAAGAACGATAGATTTTTTTGCCATTTCTAATGCTCCATCCATTAGCTCTTGAGATCCAGTGATTTTTTTCTCTCTAACCAAATCACAATATTTATATGGATCATCAAAAAGTCCCAATTCAAATTTGACAAGTAAAATTCTTCTAACCGCATCATCAATCTGGTCAATATTAACTTTTCCTTCTTTAACTAAATTACTCAACTCCTCAACATAAATAGTAGATTCCATATCCATGTCAGAACCTCCATTTAAGGCCAATTCTCCTGCATGTTTTCTATCTTTTGCATAACCATGATCCATCATTTCTCTTAAAGACCCCCAATCTGAAACTATAAACCCTTTGAAACCCCATTGTTTTTTTAAAATTTCCCTTTGTAAATAAGAATCTGCTGTAACNGGGATTCCATTAAGCTCTGTAAAACCATTCATAAAAGTCCTAACTCCTGCATCAACAGCAGCTTTGAATGGGGGTAAGACTATATTATGTAGAGTACTTAACCCAATATCAACTGTGTTGTAATCCCGACCAGATTCTACAAAACCATATGCAGCAAAGTGTTTTGCACATGCAGCCACAGTNGATGGAGACGAAAGATCATTTCCTTGAAACCCTTTAACTCTTGCTGCAGCAATAAGACTACCTAAAAATGGATCTTCTCCAGCACCTTCCATTACTCTCCCCCATCTTGCATCTCTTGATATATCAACCATTGGAGCAAATGTCCAATTTATTCCAGCAGCTGATGCTTCTTTTGCACCAAGGGAGGCTGATTTTCGGATTTCATTTATATCCCAACTAGCAGATTCAGCTAGTGGAATTGGTGCAATTGTCTTATAACCATGAATTAAATCAAAACCAAAAATTAAAGGAATACCTAATCTGGTTTCTTCTACGGCAATTTTTTGGAATGCTCTAACATCCTTTACTCCTCTTACATTTAACATAGAGCCTACTAGACCATTTTTTAAATTATTGTATTTCTTTTTTGCATCCCCCAGAATTGGACTTGGACCAGTAGCGTCATAAAAACCATTATATTGATTCATTTGGCCTATTTTCTCATCTAAAGTCATCTTTTCTAGAAGGCTTTCAACATCTTTATTNTAATTTTTTTGTGATTGGCTATTACTTATAAATCCAAAAGTGAAAATTATTATTAGTATGATTTTTTTCATAATTATCCTACTGATAAACCCTAACATAATCAATTTCCATTGTNGCTGACTGAAAATCTGGATCAATATTATTATCAGTCCAAGTTCCCCCCATAGCAACATTTAATATTAAAAAGAAAGGTTTCCAAAAAGGCATATCATAATCTGTTGTGAATTGATGATGTCTAACATCGTCAACGAAAAATTCTAGTAGACCAATTGACCATTTAACCTTATAAACATGGAACTCAGATGATTCATTTTCGATTTGCTGTTCACCTCTGACATAATAATGGTCACCATTTGCATTTGGTAAATGTACTGCAGATGATACTAATCCAGGATCTTTATCTCCATGTTCCATTATGTCAATTTCCCCACATTCAGGCCATCCAAGAGTTGCGTGATCAACTCCTAACATCCATATTGCTGGCCAAGTACCCTGTCCCTGTGGGAGTTTTGCCCTAACATGTACCTCGCCATATGTAAAATCAAATAAATTTTGTGTAGTCATTCTTGCGGATGTATATTTTTTATTTTCATAATCCTCTCTNAAAGCAATAATTTTTAAAAAACCATTTTCAACAATTGAGTTTTCTCTTCTGTCAGTATAATACTGATCTTCTTGGTTCCACCAACTTCCATTATTGGGTGGTACAGTTTCTAAAAACCAATTTTCTTCAGATGGAGCTCCGTCTACATCGAATTCATCAGACCAAATCAGACATGGATCACAACTTGGAGTTGAGGGAGTTGTTGGAGTAGTTTGAGAGTTATTTGATGTATTATTTGGAATTGTAGTTGCTCCAATATTATTTTGATTTTCACTTTTAGAACACGCAATACCATGTATTAATGTAATAAGGAGTAATATTTTTTTCACAAAAAAACTTTTTTTATATGCGCAAATATATATAATATTTCATAAGGTTTTTTGAACATTTGTATCTTTATAACAAAAAATAAAGAATGAAAATTAGTGGTCATTTAAAAGTGTTTTTTTATAGAATTGGCCTTGTTTTTATTTTTTACATGNTNTCAAGGTGGCTTTTTGTTTACTACAATAATGATATTTTTAATTTAGCTAGTTTCTCTGAGTTATTTAGGCTTAGTTTTTATGGTATTAAATTTGATCTAGCAGCAATTATATACTTGTTAAGTATTTTTATAATACTTTCATTTCTGCCCGGAAATTATTTTTTCAATAATGGATATGAAAAACTTACTCGTTTTTTTTATTTTTTTGGAAGTCTAATTGGATTAGGATTAAACTTTATTGATTTTGCATATTATCGATTTAATTTGATGAGAATTAATTCAAAAGTTTTTGAAGTAGTTCAAAATGAACAAAACAAAGTAAAATTAACGTACCATTTTTTTATTGAATATATAGACTTAGTCTTTTTATTTTTTCTGTTTTCTTTTGTTTGGATTTACTTGTACAATTTATTTAATGCAAAAAAACAAGAAATTAAATCATCTGTTTTTTATTGGATAAAATCCACTGTCCTTTTTCTTATTGTAATAGTGGTTTGTATTGCTGGAGTGAGAGGTGATTTAAAAAAAAGTACAAGACCAATCACATTAATTCATGCAATGGAAAATGTAGATAATCCAAAAAAGGCAGATATAATATTGAATTCTCCTTTTACGTTAATTAGAACAATCGGAAAAAATAGTTTTAAAAAGACGACTAAATACTCAGAGGACGATATAAAAAAAATAATAAAGCCTATTAAGTTTTACCATAAAAAAGACACAACAAAACCAAATATTATTCTTTTTATTCTTGAGAGTATGGGAAGAGAATATTGGGGGAGTCTGAACCAAAAAAATAATATTGATAATTTTATTAGCTACACTCCTTTTTTAGATTCTTTGTCAAGAGAAAGTTTAATTTTTCCAAATTTTTATGCTAATAGTAGAAAGTCAATTCATGGAATGCCCGCAATTTTAGCCGGAATACCTTCATTTGAAACAGCCTACACGTCCTCTTCTTATTCAAACCAACCGCTTGAGTCTCTTGTTTCAATTGCAAATAAAATGGGATATGATACTTCATTTTTTCATGGAGCACCAAATGGGTCTATGGGATTTCTTGGGTTTTCAAAAACTCTTGGATTTAATAATTATTATGGAAAAGATGAGTATAATAATGATAGTGATTATGATGGTTATTGGGGTATTTGGGACCTCCCTTTTTTAAAATTTACTAAGGAAGTGATTGATAAAAAAAGCGAACCTTTTTTGAGTACCATTTTTACTGTCACTTCACATGAACCCTACATAATTCCAGATGAATTTGAAGGATATTTTGATGAAGGAAATGTTCCAATGCATAAAGCAGCTAGGTATACAGATTATTCAATTAGACAGTTTTTTGAAGTTGCTAAGGATGAAAATTGGTTTAATAATACAATTTTTATTTTTACAGCTGACCATGGAAATCAAACATATTATTCTTTTTATGAGAAAATGATAAATAGATTTGCAAACCCACTAATGATATACTCGCATGGTTCAAATTTAAAAGGAGTTTCAAATCAACTATCCCAACACCTAGACATCTATCCTACAATTGTTGATTTAATTAATTATAATAAGCCTTTTAGGAGCTGGGGTCAAAGTTTGTTGTCCGGCTTTGAAGATGACTCATTTGTGGTTAATTATTTTGGAGCAGGGAGCTATTTTTATATGGACAATGATTATATTTTAGTTTCAGACGGCAACAAGGTTACTGGGTTTTATGATTCAAAGGATTTTGATTTGTCAAATAACTTAATAGAGGAATCAAATAGCAAGATGATTGATTTGGAATATAAATTTAATTTATTTCTTCAGGATTACATGACTCGAATTATTGATAAAAAAATGAGTAATGAGTAAACACTTTTTTTTTATTATTAATCCCAATTCAGAAAAAAAATCAGGTGAACTCAAAAAAATAATAATTAATTTTTTTAAGGATTTGGATGAAAGATGTACGATTTTTATTTCTAAAAATTTTAAGCACATTGGAGAACTAGCAATAAAAGCTGTTGAATTTAAAGCGAATACAGTAGTTGCTTGTGGAGGAGACGGAACAGTGAATATGGTTGGACAGGTTTTAGTCGGAACAGATATTCAGCTTGGAATAATACCTATTGGTTCTGGTAATGGTGTTGCAAATAATATCAAAATAAATAATAATTATCAAGAAGCATTGAAAAAAATTATTTCAGGGAATAGTTTAAAAATTGATGTTGGTAGAATTGACAATTATTATTTTTTTAGTAACGTTGGTTTTGGTCTTGAAGCCGAATTTATCAGGCATTATAANCTCAGAAATTCACATGGGTTCTTATCTTATTTTATTTCTTTTTTTAAATCGTTAAATTCATATAAGCCATCTAAATTTCAAGTAGAAATTAATAATTCTTCAANGGAAAAAATTATACCATATATGCTAATGGTAGTCAACACAAATGAGCAGGGATANGGAATAAGTGTTTCACCAGAAGCTAGGATTGATGACGGATTTTTAAATTATATCTCGATAAGTAAAACAAATTTAGTAACTATAGTTTATTATGTTCTCAGGATTCTATTGGGACTATCTATAAAAAGTGAAAGAATATCTAAGTTTGAAGAAATCAAATCGGTAAAAGTCATTTCAAAAAATAAATATATTAGTCTTCAAATTGATGGAGAATATCTTTTTTTACCCAAGAACAGTACTAAAATCTCCGTTATTCCGAAAGCCTTAAATATTTTGTGTTAATTAATTAAATATAAATGATGCCATTATGGACTCCCTCTGATGATTCAATTTTATCCTCTAACTGGACTTCTTACACTAATTTTCTCTATCAAAAAAAGAAACTAAAATTTAGCTCTTATGATGAGATGCATAGCTGGAGTACAAATCATCTTGGTGACTTTTGGGAATCAATAATACAATTTTTTAAGATTAAACTTCATTCTAATTATCAGGTTCCATTAATAAAATCAAAAAATAATAAAATGTATAGATCTCAATGGTTCTCTGGTTCTAAGCTTAACTATTCAGAATATTTATTTGATAATTCGACTATTGAGAGACCTGCAATTAAATATCAAAATGAATCATCCAAATTAATTGAGATATCTTGGAAAGACTTAAAAGCTAAAACTATAGTAATTCAGAATTTTTTGATTAAAAATGGAGTCGTAAAAGGAGATAGAGTGGTTGCATATTGTTCAAATACACCTGAGGTTATAGCAGCTTTTCTAGCTACTAACGCTTTAGGGGCTATTTGGTCTTCGTGTTCAATTGATTTTGGGATTGAAAGTGTAACTGAAAGGTTTACTCAAATCGATCCAAAAGTTCTTTTTGTAACAAAAAAATATCTTTTTAAGGGAAAATCTTATGGTATAAAATCCAAATTAGAAAGTTTAAAGACAAACTTAAAATCTTTAAAAGNATTTGCGTGCCTGGATGATTTTGATAAAATCGAAGAGTCTGATTCATCAAGCGAAGTTATTTTTGAACCAGTTGATTTTTCTGATCCTATATGGATTCTCTATTCTTCAGGAACAACNGGAAATCCNAAAGCGATCACTCACTCTGTTGGAGGAATTTTACTTGAGCATTTAAAAGCATTATCACTTCACCAAAATGTAAAAAAAGGAGATAATTATTTTTGGTATTCAACTACCGGATGGATGATGTGGAATTATGCATTAAGTAGTTTATTATGTGGAGCGTGCTTATGTATTTATGATGGTAGTTCTAAGTTTCCTGACCCAAATATTTTATGGAGATTTGCCAATTCAGCGAACATAAATCATTTTGGAAATGGAGCTAGTTTTTTTGATGAACAGTTAAAAACCAACTTTAAAAATATAAGTAAAATTGATTTATCAAAAATTAAAATAATTGGTTCAACCGGCTCCCCTCTTACTAAGCAAACTTTTGAGGGAATTAATAAACTTTTACCTAATGCACAAATAATTTCACTTAGTGGAGGAACTGATATTTGCTCAGCTTTTGTTGGTGGTCATCCTCATTTACCTGTAAATGCAGGAGAAATTCAATGTAAAATGTTGGGCGCTTCAATTGATATATGGGATTCTGATAAAAAATCACTCATGGATTCTCCTGGCGAATTAGTTATCACTGCTCCATTACCGTCAATGCCAATTTATTTTTGGAATGATTTTGATTTTAGCATTTACGAAAAAAGCTATTTTTCAAAGTATGAAAACATATGGTGTCATGGCGACTGGATCAGCTTGACTGAAAATAATGGATTAATTATACATGGAAGATCTGATGCTACACTCAATAGATTCGGAGTTAGAATTGGTACCGCAGAAATTTATAAAATACTTGATGAAATAGATAAAATTCATGATAGTTTAATAATTCATCTATCAAAAAATGGAGAGGATAAACTTTTACTTTTTTTGAAACACAGTTTTATTAAATTAAATGATAGATTTATTAAAAAAATAATAAAAGAAAAATCTTCTCCGAGACATCTCCCTGATGAAATTATTTCGGTTCCAGATATTCCCTATACCATTAGTGGTAAAAAACTTGAAATCCCTATTAAAAAACTATTATCGGGCGGAAATAAAAATGAATTGTTAAATCTGGATTCATTAAAAAATCCAGAGGCAATAAATTGGTTTATGGAAAATAAAGAAATGAATTTTTTTAAATCTTAAAAAGTTTTCAATTTATAAAGCTTAATTTAAAAATATGATTAGTTTTATCCAGGACATAATAATAAAATTTATATGTTGGAATTCGTTTTAATTGTTTTGATTTTTTTAATTGCAGCTCTTTTATTCTTTATTTATAATATAAAATTTAAAGAAGACTCATCTCAAACAAATAATTTAATTAAGTTTTCAGAGTCTCTTGCAAATCAAATCCAAGAGGTAAGAAAAGAAATTGATAAGAATTCAAAAGATAGCAGGGAGGATATTGAAAACAGGCTAAATCAAATAAATAAACAAATGAATGATTTTACTAAATCCTCTGCCTCCAACATGTCTAATCAGTATAAAGAATCAAATAAAGTTATAAAGGAGGTTACTTCTGAACTTGAAAAAATAAAAAACACAAATGAACAGGTTTTAGGTTTTTCTAATCAATTAAAAAATCTTGAAAAAACATTTTCTAATGTAAAACAGAGAGGTTTGTTTGGGGAAATTCAGCTTGAGAACCTTTTGTCAGATTATGCGCCTGCAGGTACATATGAAATGCAATATTCTTTTAATAATGGTGATACTGTTGACGCCATAATTAATTCTGGCGAATATATAATTCCAATTGATGCTAAATTTCCTATGGAAAATTATAATAGACTTTTAGAATCATCAAATACTGAAGAAGAGGCAGAATACGCTAATAAGTTTAAAAATGATGTTAAGAAAAGAATTGATGAAACTTCTAAATATGTTAGGCCAAAAGAAGGAACTATAGATCTTGCTTACATGTTTGTTCCAGCTGAGGGTTTGTACCAAGATATGCTGAGAAGTAGAACGGGGACAATAAATATTAATGACATAAACTTGATTAAGTATGCTTTTAATAAAAATGTTATTATTTGCTCTCCTGTAACATTATTTGCCATGCTTACTGTTGTACTAAAACAAATTCAAAATTATAAAGTTGAAGAATCTATAAAGAATGTTTTTAAAAATGTTGAAAAACTATCAAGTCATTTAAATGCATATAAAGTATATCATGAAAAGCTTGGGAATCAACTTGGAATTACTGTGGGGCATTATAATACTAGTTCTAAAGAGTTTAAAAAAATTGATAAAGATGTTATAAAAATCACTTCAGGAAATTCTAAGATTGAGATTGAATCTGAGATAGTAGAAAAACCNANAATTGAAAATTAAATTATTNTAAAACTAATTCANTATAATTTTCTTNTTATGTTACATTTTTTGTACTTTTATNAAAATACGTAACATATGTNTAGGTTCTTATTTTTGTTTTTTTGTTTTACATCAACTGTTGTGTTTTGTCAGAACGCAAAGGACATAGTCCAAAATTCTGATATTAGATTAAGAGGAGCTTCATCTTATGCAGAGCTTTCAATCACTATAGTTAGGCCAAAATGGCAAAAAGAAATGAATCTGAAAAGTTGGAGTAAAGGAAATGATTACTCAGTTACTTTGGTTACGAGTCCTGCAAAAGAAAAAGGTTCAGTTTTCTTGAAAAGAAAAAGAGAAGCATGGAATTATCTTCCTGCGATCGAGAGAACTATTAAACTCCCACCTTCAATGATGACTCAGAATTGGATGGGAACAGACTTTACTAACGATGATTTGATTAAACAATCTTCAATAGTTATTGATTATACTCATGAAATTATTGGTTCTGAGACTCTTGAGGGTCTAGATACGTGGAAAATCGAATTATTTCCAACTGAGGAATCATCGGTTGTATGGGGTAAATTGATTGTTTGGATTGATAAGATTGATTATATGCAACTAAAAACAGAATTTTATGATGAGGATTTAGAGATTGTAAATAAAATGGTTGGTTCCGAAATTAAACAATACAATGGGAGAAAACTACCATCAAAATTAGAATTTTATCCTTTAGAGGACGAAGGTCATAAAACAATAATTCACTATGATAAATGGAATTTTGATGTCAAAGTGCCCGAAAATTACTTTTCTACACAATATGTTTCAAGATTAAAATAGCCTATGTTAATAAAAATTGCTTGGAGAAACGTTTGGAGGAACAAACGAAGGAGCTTAATAACCATAGCAGCTATTTTCATAGCTGTTTTTTTAGCGATTATTATGCGATCACTTCAATTTGGAATGTATGATAATATGATTAAAAATGTAGTGGGTTCATTCTCTGGTTATATTCAGTTACATTCAAAAGGGTATTGGGATGATAAGAACATTGATAATTCATTTAAAATCGATCCAGATACATATAATAAGATAGAAGATACTGATGGAGTCTCTGATATTTTAAAAAGAATTCAAACTGGTGCTCTCTCATCAAATAATGATTTGTCAAAATTTGTATATATCACAGGAGTTCAATTAGAAAATGAAAATAAACTTACCGATTGGAGTAAGAGATTGATAGATGGAAAATTATTTGAAAAAAATAGCAATTCTATAATTGTAGGTAAAGGAGTCGCAAAATATTATAGTCTTAAAGTTGGTGACTCACTTGTTTTTATTGGACAAGGTTATCATGGAATGCAGGCAGTTGGAGTTTATCCTGTCCAGGGGATTATTGATATGAAAAATCCAAACTTAAATAATCTGAGTGTATTTATGAACTTGGATGTAGCTCAGAATTTTGTTTCTGCTGATGATATGTTAACCAGTTTAGTTATCAACAAAGATGAATATTTTGATGAAAATCAATTAGCAAAAAAAATTAGATCTATTACAGATTATGAATCTAATGATGTGATGACTTGGAAGGAAATGACTCCAGAGTTAGACCAATTAATTGAAGCAGATAATGCTGGGGGACTTCTAATAATTATCATTTTATACATGATTGTTAGTTTTGGTATTTTTGGAACTGTTCTTATGATGACCCAGGAAAGGCTTTATGAGTTTGGGGTTTTAATTTCTATAGGTATGAAAAAATCTAAACTAATAATATCATTAATATTTGAAACAGTTTTATTAACATTTGCAGGAACACTCTCAGGAATTATTATCTCAAGGCCAATTGTAGATTATTTTCATTACAATCCGGTCAGATTATTTGGTGCAGCTGCAGCTCAATTGGAAAGTGCAGGTTTTGAACCAGTAATTCCATTTATGAATTCTTTTGATATACCACTCACTCACTCACTTATAATTATTTTTATTTCCTTATTAACGTGCATTTATCCGATTATAATTATTTCGAGACTCCACCCAATCAAAGCAATGAATAGATAAAACATGAGGACAATTATAAAAATTGCTTGGAGAAACGTTTGGAGAAATAAACTCAGAAGTTCAATAGTTATAATTTCTATGATTTTAGGTCTATGGTCTGGGTTGTTTACGGTTGCAATGAGTAGAGGTGTAAATGAGCAAAGAGTTAAAAGTGCAATCAACACCTATCTTCACCATGTTCAGATACATAATCCTTCATTTGAATATAATCTTGATATAAATAGCACAATTGATAANCCTCTAAAAATTTTTGATGAATTGAAGAGAGATAGTTTAATCAAAAAATATAGTAGNAGAGTANTAATCTCAGCTATGGCATCAACTGCTCATGGTGCACAGGGAATTAAATTAATTGGTATAGATTCAAAAGAAGAAAAAACATTTTCTGATATAAGTCAAAATATAATTGATGGAAATTATTTTTCAAAAATTAAAAGTAAGCCAGTAATAATTGGGAAAAAATTGGCTGATAACCTGAATTTAGATTTAAAGAAAAAAATATCATTCACTTTTGTTGATGACAATGGAGACTTACAAAGAGTAAAATTTAAAGTTGAGGGCATCTATAAAAGTGCTAATTCAATATTTGATGGAGGTACTGTTTATGTAAAAAAACAAGATTTAATAAAACTTATAGAGAAGAAATCTAGTGTTCATGAAATTGCAATTGTATTAAATAATATAGAGCAATCAGATATTATAAAAGAAAAGCTTTCGAAACTTAATTTAAATAATAAGGTAGAAACTTGGAAGGATTTGTCACCTGAGCTGGGATCAGTTCAAGAATTGATGGTTTGGTTTTTTTTTATTTTCATGAGTATTATTTTACTAGCTCTCTCATTTGGTATAGCTAATATAATGCTAATGGCAGTTCTGGAAAGAAAAAGAGAACTTGGAATGCTAATGTCGGTTGGATTGAATAAATCAAAAATATTTTTTATGATTCTTTTTGAAACTATTTTCATATCATTTATTGCTCTACCGGTTGGGATTTTATTATCATACTTGATGATTTCTTATTATGGTCAAATAGGTATAGATTTATCAATTGTATCTGAGGGCTTAGATGCTTTTGGAATGAAATCAATGGTTTACACTTCACTTCCTTTTAGTTATTATTTCATGATAACTATACTTACTTTATTTGTTACACTTATTTCATCTCTTTTCCCTGCTAGAAGGGCACTTAAATTAGATCCAGCTCAGGCTCTTAAATCATTATAAAATCAATATTATGCATATAATTGAAACAAAAAATATTTCTAAACTATATAAACAAGCTGATCAAGATATTATTGCATTAAACAATGTTAGTATTAGTTTTGAAAGAGGAGAGTTTACAGCTATCGTGGGTCCGTCAGGATCAGGTAAAACAACCTTTTTGAATTCCATAGGAGGATTGGATTCACCAACTTCAGGAAAAGTTATGATTGAAGAGAAGGAAATTACTGGACTAAGTTCGAATGAATTAATTGACTTTAGGCTAAGAAATATCGGTTTCGTTTTTCAATCTTATAATTTAATTCCTGTCCTTACCGCTAAGGAAAATGTTGAGTTTATAATGTTAATGCAAGGATTATCTGAGTCACATAGAAACAAACGATCAATTGAGCTTTTAAATTCAGTTGGGCTAGAAGCCCAATTAAATAGAAGACCTAATCAATTATCAGGTGGACAACAACAGAGAGTAGCTGTAGCCAGAGCATTGGCTTCAAAACCAAAGTTCGTTCTTGCTGATGAGCCAACTGCTAATCTAGATTCATCATCAACAGCAAACCTTTTGGATATAATGAGTAGGCTCAATAAGAAAGAAAAAACAACTTTTATCTTCTCTACTCATGATCAAAGGGTGATTGATAGAGCTAANAGAATTATTACNTTGGAAGATGGCAAAGTACTTTCCGATAAAAAAATAAATTAAATCAGCTTGAGATATATTTTTTTTCTTTTGATTATACTGATCGATCTTGCTTCTATCAATGCTCAAGATCAAGTTGAATCTAAATGGAAAGATAAAATAAGTTTTTCTGGGTATTTACGTTACATGAATTCTTCTTCAGTAATTAATTCTGACTCAACCATTAAAGATAATTTAATTCACAACCGATTAAGAATCAAATTAGATCTNAATTCTCGATTTAATGCGGTGGTTGAAATGAGAAACAGGGCTTTTTTTGGTCAGGCAACAAAAATTAATCCAAACTTGGGAAATATTTTAAATAATGACATGGGAGAATTGGACTTGTCTTTTGTTCCATACGATCAAAAAGAGCTTGTTATTCACTCTATTTTTGATAGAGCCTATATAAAGTATTCATCTGATAAATGGGAGTTAAGAATAGGAAGACAAAGGATTAATTGGGGAGTTAATTTAGCATGGAATCCAAACGATTTATTTAATGCGTATAGTTTAATTGATTTTGACTACCAAGAAAGGTTGGGAGTTGATGCTCTGCGACTACAATACTACATTGGTGAGATGTCTACCATTGAGCTATCTGCTCAACCTGGGATGAGTATTGATGAATCAATTTTTGCAGGATTGTGGAAATTTAACCTAAATGGTAGTGATTTTCAGTTTCTATTTGGAAATTACTATGAAGATGTTGCCATAGGTTTTGGGTTAGCTACCAATATCAAAAATGCTGGCGTTACTATAGAATCAACATATTTTAATCCAAAAAATAATAGTAAAACCTCAGAGGGCCTAAGCACCTCCTTTTCTGTTGATTATTCTACCAAATCTGGGATCTATTTTAACTCATCATTTTTATTCAACAGTTTAGGATCAACAAAAAAATCAACTGATGATAATTTATTTGGATCTTTTTTAACAGATATTTCTGCCAAAAGATTAATGCCTTCTAAATTAACTTATTTTACTCAGGTAAGTGGAAATTTTACTCCTGCAATAAACGGCTCAATGACAATATTTCATATGAAAGGAGAAGAAATGCTGTTAATCATGCCATCAATTACTTATGAGATTAAAGAAAACCTTGACACAATGCTTCTAGCTCAATTAATTTATAATCAAATCGAAAGCAATTTTAATTCTATGGGAGTGGGTATTTTTTTGAGATGTGCATATAATTTTTAAAATATAGAGATTATTAGCAATCAAAAATAAAACCCTGACTTATAAAAGTCAGGGTTTTGAATTAAAACGTGGTACCTCCAGGAATCGAACCAGGGACACAAGGATTTTCAGTCCTTTGCTCTACCAACTGAGCTAAGGTACCAATATTTAAAGTGCAGCAAATATATAAGCCTTTTTAGACTAGAGCAAATCCTTGCTTAAAAAATCTTTTGGTACTTTTGAATATTATTCTTCGTAAGATTATGAATCTAGTTTTAGATATAGGTAATACTAATTCAAAATTTTCAGTTTTCAAATCTGACAGGCTCATAGATTCTGGTGTATGGCAAAGTATAAATCTAAAAGAAGAATTTCAAAAATGGAATAATAATAATCAAAACTGTGAATCTATTATTATTTCCGATGTTTTAGGAATAAATAAGTCTGATTTTGAATCTATTTCTAAATGTCATTTGGTATGGGTTTCAGCCAAAATTAACTTACCCTTTGAAATAAATTACAAGGTACCAGAGGAACTTGGGGCAGACAGAATAAGTCTTGTTGCAGGAGCAGTATTTGCATACCCAAAAAAACATTGCCTCATAATAGACCTGGGAACATGCATAACATACGATTTTGTTTCAAGAAATTCATCTTATATGGGAGGATCTATAAGTCCTGGTTTTTTAATGCGTTATAATAGTATAAATGCAAATACTTCTAAGTTGCCAAAGCTTAAAATGACTATACCAAAAAAGATAACTGGTGATACAACAGAGGCATGTATTCACTCGGGAATATTTTATGGCATTATTGGAGAGATTCAAAATCAAATCCATTTTTATAAAGAAAAATATAAAGATTTAACAATAATTTTAACAGGAGGGGATTCGCAATACTTGGCTAACAGAATAAAAAATGGCATATTTGCCAGTCATAATTTTATATCAAGAGGATTATTTAGTATTTTAAAATTGAATAATTCATAACAAAACATAAAAATTCTTTGTTTGAATAAAATATTAATATTAACATTTTTTTTAATTAGTTCTTTTTCTTTTTCTCAAGTCGGAACAGGTTCACCTTATTCTTTTATTGGTTTTGGAGAAACAAATTTCAGAGGAAACCATTCGAATAGAGCAATGGGTGGACTAGATGTATATATAGATTCTATTCATCCGAATATTAATAACCCAGCTAGTTACTCTACACTAAAGGCTACAACTTATTCAATAGGGTTAAATTACAGGAAAAATAATATTTCTAATGATAGTGAAACTCAAAAGATTACCACTTCTTCTATAGATTATATGGGTGTTTCAATACCAACCAAAAAATTTCGTTTTGGCTTTGGTATAATACCAGTCAGTTCAATTGGATATTTGTTAAATGAATCAAATCAAAGTATCGCTGAAAATCAAGTAATTAATCGGTTTTCCGGAGAAGGTGGGCTAAATAGAGCCTTTTTAAATGTTGGCTTTAGAGTTTTAAAATCAATTCATGTAGGATTTTCAACAAATTACAGTTTTGGAGATATTTTATACGAAAAAAATCAATTAATCAAAGGGATTCAAAATGGTTCATATTTAGAGAGTGAATTAAGCTTATCAGGTATAAGTTATAAGTTTGCTCTTAACTCTATCATGAAGCTCAATAAAATACAAATTCACAGTCATTTTAGTTTTGAGCCAGAGGGCAATCTTAAATCAAAAAACAGGCAGGTAATTTATACTCAGTCAGTGTTGACCGAGTCAACTTCTGTCGGTGAGGTTGTTGAACCAGATCTATCACTAATAGGAAAAGATGAAACTATATTTAAAAGTCCTAAATCAATATCTTTTGGATCAGGTATAGCAATAGATAAAAAATGGTTTTTTGGTGGTCAAATTACAAATATTTCAAACAGCTCTTTTGTAAATGATTTTATCAATCAACCTAATATTGAATATATAGATGAAAAAAGAGTTAATTTTGGTGGGTTTTTTATTCCAGATTATAGCTCTATTACATCGTATTGGAAAAGAATTGTATACAGATTTGGATATAGAACAGACAAAAAAGGGTATTTAATTAATAATGAATCGATTAATGAAAATGTTATTACTTTTGGTTTTGGTCTGCCTATGGCTGGAGTTTCAAATACAAATGTTACTTTTGAACTTGGTAAAATTGGAAATAAAAATAATAATTTAGTTGAAGAAAACTATTGGACTATGAGAGTTGGTTTCTCTTTAAATGANATATGGTTTATAAAAAGAAAGTATAATTAAAATAAAATGAAAAAATTAAGATTACTATTTTTAGCAATAATGACTGTCAATATTTCATATGGTCAGTCTCAAGAAGAATGTCTTAACAATTTATCAATCTTTGCTGAATCAGCAAAGGTTAAAAATTATGATGCNGCATATGACACNTGGAAACTNGTTTTGGAATTATGCCCAAAAATTAATTTAGCAGTATATACATATGGTGAAAGAATTCTAAAACATAAAATAAAAAATTCTTCTGGTGAAGACCAACTNAACTTCAAAAAAAGTTTAGTTTCTCTTTATGACAAATGGTTGGTAAATTTCCCNNCAAAAAAAGGTGTTAGTAGAGTTGGGGATATTCTNAGCACTAAAGCTCAAGTTATGATTGATTATAAAATGGCTGGTGACGCAGAAGTTTACCAGGTTTTTGATNTAGCATATAAAAAAGATGCAGCAAGCTTTACTAATCCAAAGGGTTTGTATAATTATTTTGACACATTATACAAGCAATACAAATCAACAGAAAGTGATGTAACTCCAGAACATTTGTTCAACATGTATGAAGAGATTTCGGAAAAATTTGAATTTGAAGCTACTAAACTCGCAAAAAAGTTAGATAAAATCCTAATAAAAATTGATAGCGGACAGCCTTTGACCAATAGAGAGACAAAAAACAAGAGGGTATATGAGGTNAACTCTNGGGCTATTGGAATATTTCTATCTAATTTAGATGCTATTATATCAATAGAGGCAACCTGTAAAAATCTTATTCCATTATATAAAAGNAATTTTGATGAAAACAAATCAGATTCAACTTGGTTAAAAAGAGCAGCTAGTAGGATGGATGGNAAAGATTGTTCAGATGATCCATTTTTCGTAACTCTAGTAGAAGCTCTACACAACATAGAACCCTCCGCAGATTCAGCATATTACTTAGGCTTATTGAATGATAAAAAAGGTAAAAGCTCTGAAGCTTTAAAGTATTATGAAGAATCAATATCGCTAGAAACTGATCAATATAAAAAAGCAAAAATTTTATATAAAATTGCTGTTAAGTTTCAGAAAAGTGGTAGAAAACAATCTGCTAGAAATTATGCAAGAAAAGCTCTTAAAAACCANCCTTCAATGGGAAGAGCATATTTACTAATCGCTAGCTTGTATGCTAGCAGCGCCAATGATTGTGGTGAAACACAATTCAACAAACGAGCAATTTATTGGTTAGCTGCTGATATAGCAAANAAAGCAGGAAGAGTAGATGCNTCGATAAAAAAATTGGCAAANAAAACATCTAAAAGTTATATGGGAAGAGCTCCTAGTAAAACAGATATTTTTTCTGAAGCAAACGAGGGTACAAAGATAACTTTTAATTGCTGGGTTGGAGCAAGTGTNAGAGTNCCTAAGTTATAATGTTAAGATTCAATTTTTGTAACTTGATTACAAAGACAGCTGTCTTTTTAGTATTTTCNATTTGCTCTTGTGACAATAATACCCAAGAAATAAATCACATTAATAATGAAAACCCNCAGCCGGTAGGAATGGCAAGTGATTTAAGAATGATATATACTGATTCTATGAAGATCTCAGCCATTCTAACATCAAATAAACATATTGATTTCACTAATTTAACTTTTAAATATTCAGAATTTCCAGAAGGAGTAAAGGTTGTCTTTTATGATAAAGAAAATAAACAAAGTGAACTAACATCTGATTTTGCGGTATTATATGAGTCAACAAAAATAATTGATTTAAGAGGAAATGTTTTATTAAGATCAAGTAACGGAGCAGAGTTGTTTTCTCAACAACTATATTGGGATGCAACTGATGATTGGATTTTCACGGAGTTTCCATTTGAATTTAATGATGATGATTATCAAATTTCAGCAACTAGATTGGATGCAAATAAAGAATTCACTAAATTTAAAACTGGCAATTTAACAGGAAAAATTTCTATTCAAGAATCAAAAGATTCNATTAAATAATATCAAATGAAAAGTCTTCTTATTTCAGAAATTCTATATTGGGTAATTGCATTAATTTCTTTTTTTCAAATATTTCAAAATTGGAATTTAAATAGAAACAAAGCATATATTTTTATTTTTTTTGCTATANTATCTGTTTTTATGGCACTTTTTAGAAGGTATTTTAGAAATAAATATTCTCAAAATAAATAATGCTTACAATTGATATAATAATAATATCATCTCTTTTCCTTTCAGCTTTTTTCTCNGGTCTAGAGATGGCTTTTGTCTCTTCAAACAAACTGTTTTTAGAAATACAAAAAAAACAAACAGGCTTTAATTCTAAATTTTTAAAAAAATGTACTGACAATCCCTCTGAATTTATCGCTTCAATGTTAGTTGGNAATAACATATCATTAGTTATATATGGGATTTTNATGAGTGAGCGATTAGTTGACCTTTTTTTTCCTGAATTCAATAATAGTNCAAACTTAAAACTTGATATTTTATTTTATCAGACTATAATTTCGACNATAATTATTTTAATTTCAGCTGAATTTCTTCCAAAAGTCTTTTTTCGTATTTATTCTCATAAATTAATAACTTTTTTTGCNATTCCTGCAGCAATTTTTTTCTTTCTATTTAGACCAATTACTNCNTTTATAGTTAAATTGAATGATTGGATATTAAAAATTTTCTTCAACATNAAANCTGAAAATGCCCAGCTCTCATTTTCNAAAGTAGAATTAGGTGATTACATCGAAGAACAAATTGAAAACTCAAAAAATAAAGATGAAATTGATTCTGANATTAAATTTTTTCAAAATGCATTAGATTTTTCAGACCTCCGCTCAAGAGAAACTATGGTTCCCAGAACAGAAATAATTGGNGTAGATATTAATACATCATACAATACTTTAAAGTCTTTATTTATTGAGACAGGCTTTTCCAAAATACCAGTATACAAAAAATCAATTGATGATATTATAGGTTATGTTCATTCATTTGAGATGTTTAAGCAACCCCTGACAATCAAAGAAATTTTATTACCAGTTTCATATGTGCCAGAACCAATGCCCATTAATAAAGTTTTAGAGCTTCTTTCTAAGCAAAGAAGGAGTATGGCTATAGTATTAGACGAGTATGGTGGAACATCTGGATTAATAACAGTTGAGGATATTGTTGAAGAGTTATTTGGAGAGATTGAAGATGAGCANGACCAAGTAGAACATATTGAAAAGATTATTTCTAAAAAGCAATTTGAATTTTCAACAAGATTAGAGGTTGATTATATCAATACAAATTATAATCTTGGTATAATTGAAAATGAATTTTATGAAACTCTGGGAGGATGGATTGTCTTTCATACTGGAGATATACCTCTTAAAAATGATGAAATTTTGATTGAAAATTTTAAAATTAAGATTATTGAAACATCATCTACAAAGATTGAAAAAATCTTANTAGAGATAATCGACAATGATTAATTTATTTCAAAAATAATAAGTAAATTTTTAAAAACCCTTTGGATATTGTAAATTCGCAAGCTACGTAGATTAATTATAAATAATTATGGCTTTACTTGGACAAATTAGAGAGAGATCAATTTTTTTAATCATAGTAATAGGAATGGCTTTATTTGCTTTTGTTATTTCCGGTGTTTTTACAAGTGATGGAGGAGGTGGATCTATCTCTGAGCCAATTGCAAAAGTTAACGATGTAGAAATAGACTTGGATCTATTTAGATTTAATGTTGAACAAACAGAGAGGAATTATAATTTCTCAACTCTTAAATCTGTNGATGCGGTATGGAANCAGACAATCCGTAATGCCGTCTTAGAAAATCAATATAAAATTCTTGGCATTGATGCTGGAANTGCTCAATTAGAGGAAATTATAAGCTCAAATGATGCATTTTTAAACGATCAACGTTTTNTAAATGAATCAGGTTTTTTTGATTTTGGCTTGTTCACCAATTTTATAATTTCAATGAAAACTAATAATCCAGAGGGCTATGAAAACTGGAAGGCTCAGGAATCTCAATTAATTTCAATGGCTAAGCAAAANATATATTTGGGGTTAGTAAGGTCAAGTGCCACTTTTTCAGATTTTGAAGGAAAATTTNCTTATCATACTGAAAATGATAATGTNTCTATNGAATACGTTCAAATCCCTTATAGCNTAATTTCAGACAGTNTGGTCAGTGTTAGTGATAATGAAATAAAAAAATATATTACTCAAAATCCAGATAAATTTAAAAGAAACGAAACTAGATCAATTGACTATGTTTTATTNNATGAANCCCCAACTGAGGAGGATATCTTAGAACAAAGAAATTCACTAGAAAAACTAATTGGAAATAGAATCGAATACAACGATGTTTCAAAATTAACAGATACAATTTTAGGTTTTAAAAACACAAATGATATCTCTGGCTTTGTATCACAACATTCAAATATTCCCTTTGATTCAATTTATAAATCGAAAGGTGAACTTATAAGTGAGTATTCAGAAATTTTATTCAATCTTAATGAAAATAAGGTTTTTGGCCCGTATATCGAAGGAAAAAATATTAAGATTTCCAAAATGATTGATCAAAAAAAGGATGGTTCCATTAGAGCTAGTCATATATTAATTTCTTACAAAGAATCTTTAGGAGCATCAAACTTAATATTAAGATCCAAAGAAGAAGCAAAGCAAAAAGCATTTGAAATTTTAAGACAGATTAGAAGAAACCCAAAAATATTTAATGAGGCTGCTTCAAAGAACTCAGATGGTCCAAGTAAAGATAAGGGTGGGGATTTAGGATTTTTTCAAGAAGGTTTTATGGAAAAAAGTTTTTTTGATTTTGTAAATAACAATAAAGTAGGTAAAACAGGTGTAGTTGAGACAAAATATGGATATCATGTAATTAAAATCACTGATAAAGAAGATGTTGTTTTACTAGCCAATGTTGTCCAAGAATTAATTCCATCTGAATCTACCTCAAATCAAATATTCAAAAATGCTACAGATTTTGAAATACAAGCGCTTAAATCAAATCGAGAAGATTTTGAATCAATAGCTGAAAATCTGGCCTTAAATTATAAACATGTAGATTATTTAAACATTTTAGATGAACAAATTCCGGGTCTCGGAGAACAAAGACAAATTATAAAATGGTCTTTTTCAGATAATTCTGAAGAAGGCGACATTAAAAAATTTAATTTATCCTCAGGCGGATATGCAGTTGTTAAAATATCTAAAATTAGGGATACTAAAATTGCGGAATTTGACGAGATCAAAGAAGAGGTAAGAGGTAAATTAGTAATTCAAAAAAAGAGTGATTTGCTTTTAAAGAAATATAAAAGTATTAAATCAATTGAGGAGCTCTCAAAAAAATCAAATCAAGAAATACAAACTGCATCTGCTTTAAATCAAAAAAACTCTGTTCTTTCCGGATCAGGACAGGAGCCTTATATAATTGGAGCATCTTTTGCCCTTAAAGAAAACGAAGAGTCGAATTTATTAGTTGGTAACAAAGGATTATATAAAATTAAAGTAACAGGTAAAGAAACTGCTCCAGATCTAGCATCTTATTTAGCATACAGAAACTCATTGAGAACAAACGAAAATATTAGGATAAATTCAGAGATCTTTAATGCTTTAAAGATGTCATCTGAAATTGAGGATAACAGACATTTATATTATTAGTATTACAAAATAAAATCAGCATATTTATATCCTATTTTATAATTTCTTTTTTTAAAATAGTCTAAAGAATCCTCTGGGCCAACAGCAAGAAAAAAGTCACCTCCCCATGCGCCGAGACTTTTTATTGAACCCTCATAATCACTAAATTTTTTATTTATTGAATCAATTTTTAAAACAGAACTCATTATATTTTCATGATAATCAATTAGTTTCCTAAATTCATTAATGTTAGAGGTGGACATCAAATCCTGACTAATTTTAGATATGCGATTAATAGTTGATTTATCAAATAAATTTTGATTTTGATATTCTTCCAAAGACTTCTTAGTATTTTGTTTTTTATTTTGGTATATAAAAAATAAATTTTTTTTTAATATTGGATTAAAATTAACAGGAATAACTTTTTCTTTTCCTGAATTAAGTGAAAATAAAATTGGAGAATTAGCCTCTGCACAGGCTAGATCGTAACCACTTCCACCAAATGTTTTTTTTAAAAGTTCATATGGATTTATTTCAGCCCATTTAGAAATATTATTAATTAATGTTGATGAAGTTCCAAGCCCCCACTTATAATCAAAATCAAGATTTGTAATAATTTTTTTCCCAGTTTTTAAGAACTTTGAATTTAGGTCTCGAGAAGCTTTTAAGATTTTTTTTAAACGTAAACTTATATTTTTATCACTAGTACCTATTATATTTAAAGATTTTAGATCAAATAAACATTCAAACCATTTTTCTGAATTCATATTAAAACTTAACCAGCTAATTTTTTCATTTAATATATTCTCAACTAACATGTCTTGTCCCATTTTAGTTGGTAATCCAATAGCTAAAGAACCATTTAATACCGAATACTCTCCAGTTAACAAGACTTTACCATTACTATAAAAGGATTTCATTTATTTAAGAATTTTTCTACATTACCAAAGTTTACTTTGTGATCTTTAAAGAATAAAAGCGCTTCAGACTTTTGTTTTTTTGTTGCATTTAACTGGTTTAAAATATTTAATAAATGCATTTTCATGTGTCCTTTTTGAATTCCAGATGTAATTAATGATCTAACAGCAGCAAAATTCTGAGCTAATCCCGATACACATATAATTGACATTAGTCTTTTTGAGTTTGGATTTTTTAAAAGTTCTAAAGACCATTTTACTAGTGGGTGAAGAATGGTTAGCCCTCCAACTGTTCCTATAGATATTGGGATCGTTAAATCAATTGTAAATATTCCATTTTTTATAAAAGCATTTGTTAGACCTTGATACTTTCCACTTTTTGAAGCATATGCATGAATTGATGATTCAACAGCTCTAAAGTCGTTTCCAGTTGATAGTACTATAGAATCAATACCATTCATAATTCCTTTGTTGTGTGTTACAGCTCTGGAAGTATCAGCTTTAGAAATATTAACTGCAGTTATAAATTTTTCAGCAAATTCCCTTCCATTTATACCATCGTTTTCATTCAAATCCTCTAAAGGACATGAAACCCAACTTTTTACCAAACAATTAGGCACATAATTTGACATTATACTCATAATAATCTCTAATTCATATTTTTTACTTAAACTAGATTTTAAAAACACATCTTTAAGAGTTTCTGCAGTTTTTTCTAAACAAGAATTAATAAAGTTAGCACCCATTGCATTTATTGTATCGAAGCAAACTGATATTTGAAAGTAATTTTTTAAGTCTAGAGTTTTATCTATTAAATCCATTGACAGAATTCCACCCCCTCGCTTTTTCATTTTAAGTGAAATATCATCACAAGATTCAATAAGTTGTTTTTTATAATTTTTAAAAAACTTTTTTATTTCATTTTTTTTTCCATCATATAAAAAATGAATATGGCCAGTTTTCTCGACATTTATAATTTTTGTATGAAACCCACCTCTTTTTGACCAGTATTTAGCAGATTTTGAAGCAGCTGCAACTACAGAACTTTCTTCAATAGCCATTGGTAATGTATAGCTCTCACCATCAATTATAAAATTTGGAGCTACACCAAATGGCATATAAAAATTACTCAATGTGTTTTCAATGAATTCATCATGTATTTCTTGAACCTCAGGATCAGAATTCCAATATTTTATAAGGTCTAATTTAGCCTTTGAAGGATCTGAAAAAAAGGATTCTGAAATCCATTTAATTTTTTCTTCTTTTGTTAATTTAGAAAATCCCGTTATGATTTTTTTCATTAATTCATTAAGTTGTTCAAATATATGTATTTTAGGTCCTAATTTTTATTACATTTTTTAAATTATCTAATTTCACTCATTGAATGAATAGCTCTTGTTTTAAAATCAGAATATTACTTTTCAGTTTGTTTTTTTTATCTTTTTCTATTTCTAATTCACAAAAAAAAATTAGATTAGATCAGATATGGAATGATGAATTTATTCCACAGAGGATGGAAAGTTTAAAATCTATGAATGATGGAGAAAGATATACTTACATTTCAAAAAATATTTTAAATCACGAATCAACTATTTATTCAGAATATTATATATCAAACAGAAAAAAGAAAATAATTTTAAGTTCACGACTCCCTCTTGTACCCTTTTTTAGTGATTATGAATTTTCTGAAGATGAAAGAAAAATACTTATTACAACTGAAAAAGAAGAAATTTATAGACGCTCAATAAAGGGCATATTTTGGGTATATAATACTTTTGATGGATCGATTCAAATGGTTTTTAATAAAAAAATTCAAGAACCAACTTTCTCCCCTGATGGAAATAAAATTGCCTTTGTATTTAACAGAAACCTATATGTTAAAGATTTAAATAGCAATTCACTTTTTCAAATCACGAATGATGGAAATAATGAAATTATAAATGGTATTACAGACTGGGTATATGAAGAAGAGTTTGGTTTTGTTAAAGCCTTTTTATGGAGTCCTGACAGCTCAAAATTAGTTTTTATGCGTTTTGATGAATCAAAAGTTCCTTTTTTTTCAATGGATATATATGGAGAAGGTTTATATCAATTTCCATATAAGTTTAGATATCCTAAAGCAGGTGAATCAAACTCTAAAGTTTCACTTCATATATATGATTTAAAATCCAAATCAATCTCTAATATTAAATTTTCAGATAACCAAGAACCATATTATATTCCAAGATTTAAATTTACAAGTGATCAAAATCTTTTATCTGTTCAAACAATAAATAGGAAACAAAATCACTTAAAATTTCATTTAATTAATATAATTACTGAAGAAAGTAAGGTAATTCTTCAAGAACAATCTAAAACATATCTTGATGTTAATGATGACTTTTTCTTTCTTCCTGATAATGGTTTTTTATGGACAAGTGAAAAAAGTGGTTATAACCATATTTATCATTTTGATAAAAATGGAAAATTTATAAGTCAAATTACTAAAGGCTCTTGGGAAGTCACTAAAATATACAATTATAGAAATAAAACTCGAGAAATTTTTTTTGGTGCTGCTAAATCATCTTCAGTTGATAGAGGAGTTTATTCTATTAAATTGAATAGTAAAAAAATCAAACCGATAACTAAAGAATCAGGATTTAATGGAGCAATATTTAATAGAGATGCAAGTAAATTTATCCACACATACTCCGATGAGAACACCCCCCCTAAATACGTTATCAGAGAATCAAAAAATGGAGCTTTAATAAGAAAAATAATAGATAATGAATTTTTAAAAAATAAGTTGAGTAAATATAACCTTCCGAATAAAGACTTCAGTACAATAAATTTAAATGGGCAAAATTTAAATTATTATATTATCAAACCAAAAAATTTTAAATCATCAAAAAAATATCCTTTATTACTTTTTCAATACTCAGGCCCTGGCTCACAACAAGTTTCAAATAGATGGGGAAACAATAGAGATTTGTGGCATAAAATGTTAACCCAGAAAGGATATTTTATTGCTTGTTTAGATGGAAGAGGAACTGGATATAAAGGAGAGAATTTTAAAAAAATGACATATATGAATTTGGGTAAATTAGAGACTCAAGATCAAATATCATTTGCTAAAAAAATTTCACTCTTACCTTATATAGATCAAGATCGAACAGGTATATGGGGATGGAGTTATGGAGGTCATATGGCAACACATTCACTGTTTTTAGGAAACGAAGTATTTGAAATGGCCATTGCTGTTGCTCCAGTAACAAACTGGAGATTTTATGATACTATATACACAGAAAGATTCATGAGAACTCCTCAAGAAAACCCTGAAGGGTATGATAACAATTCACCAATTAATTATGTTGATAGATTACAGGGTAAATATTTATTAATTCACGGATCAGGGGATGATAACGTTCATCTTCAAAATTCTATGCGATTAATTAATGCACTAATTGAAAAAGGAAAACAATTTGAATGGATGATTTATCCCGATAAAAAACATGGTATTCAAGGGGTAAATACCCAAAATCATTTGTATACAAAAATGACTAATTTTATAACAGATAACTTGTAATTATGAATTATACATATAACGGAGGTGAAATCAATCAAAAAACAATTATTGGACATCCTTCGGGACTATACGTTTTATTTTTTACAGAGATGTGGGAAAGGTTTTCATACTATGGTATGAGAGCAATTTTAGTTCTTTTTTTAGTTTCATCGTTTCAAGATGGTGGTTGGGGATGGGAAAGAAGTGAAGCTCTTGGACTTTATGGTGTATATACCGGTTTGGTCTATATAACACCAATTTTTGGTGGGATATTAGCTGATAAGTTTTTAGGCTATAGAAATGCAGTAATAATTGGAGCATTAATTATGACACTGGGCCATGCCTCTATGGCATTAGAGGTATTTAGTGATTTATTATTTTATTTAGGACTTATTTTTTTAATAATTGGAAATGGATTTTTCAAGCCAAATATTAGTTCAATAGTTGGTCAATTATATAAAACAGAAGGTCGAGATAAAGATGCTGGATATACAATTTTTTATATGGGAATAAATTCGGGAGCATTTTTAGGAATATTACTTTGCGGATATATTGGAGAAAAAATAGGCTGGCATTATGGATTTGGTTTAGCTGGAATATTCATGTTTTTTGGGATGCTACAATTTTATTACGCTCAAAAGATTTTTGGATCAATTGGATTAATTGAAAAATCAAATATTACCGAAAATGAAAACCAGAATTTATCAAATATTGAAAATAAAATATCTTCCAAAATTATATATGATAGGCTCACAGTTATTGTTATTTTTTCATTTTGTGTAATTTTTTTTTGGTGGGCCTTTGAACAGGCGGGAGGATCTATGACAATTTTTGCTTCAGATTATACCAATAGAATTTTAGAGGGAAGCGGGGCTTTAATTTTTAAAATTTTTAATTCATTAATTACAGTTGTACCTATGCTAATTATTACCTATATAGTTTATTTATTGAGTTTGAATACTTTTTCAACTTATAAGCTATCGAGTCTATTTCTAATTATAAGTTTTTTTATTATCTGGTTTATAATAATTTGGATGTTGTCACGTGAATTTAACAATAAATCTACAGAGGTTCCAGCTTCTTGGTATGGAATTCTTAATTCATTTTTTATTATTGTTTTTGCTCCTTTGATTTCAAAAATTTGGCAAAGTAAGTACAATATTTCTGGGCCTTACAAGTTTGGTATTGGATTAATTCTTTTAGCCATTGGTTTTGCGATCCTTTCTTTTGGTTCTATTAATATTCCACTTGGAGCCAAAACAGCTTCTGTGAGTATGATATTCTTAATTTTAGCCTATTTCTTTCACACAATGGGTGAATTATGTATTTCTCCTGTTGGGCTATCATATGTTAGTAAATTAGCGCCAAAAAATCTAGTTGGATTGATGTTTGGTGTTTGGTTTGTAGCTAATTTTATTGCAAATACTGCTGCGGGATTTACTGGAAGTTACATTGACCCGATTGTTGAAAATTATGGGATGAGTGTTTTCTTCTTAATTTTCACTATAATACCAACGGCTGCTGGTTTGATAATGTTGTTAGCCAACAACCTAATAGTTAAAATGATGCATGGAATCAAATAATTATAAAATTAATTTTTTTGTCAAAATTAGTTTAGGCTTTTTGGTGTTTTTTTATTCATACTTAGCCACAAGCCAAACGATTAATTGGATGTCTTTAGAGGAGGCTTTGAATGCTCAAAAAAATAATCCAAAAAAAATATTAATGGATGTATATACTGTTTGGTGTGGGCCTTGTAAATTAATGGACAAAAAAACATTTACCAACCCTGATTTAGTAAATTATGTCAATAATCACTATTACGCTGTTAAGTTTAATGGTGAAGGAAATGAAGTTATAGATTTCTATGGAAATACTTTTTCAAACCCTAATTATAATATTAATAGAAAAAACAGTAGAAATAGCACTCATCAATTTGCTCAATTTTTAGGAGTTAAGGGTTATCCAACAACAATTTTTTTGAGTGAGTCTGGAGATTTAATAACACCAGTTGTTGGTTATTTAAATGTACATCAATTTGAACTCTACATTAAAATGATAAAAAAAGGTGATTATCAAGTATTTTCCAAGCCTGAGGATTTTGAAAATTACAGGAAATATTTTAAACCCAAATTTAGGTTAAAAAGCAAGTGATTTTTTTTTCTTAATTCTTTTTAGAATTAAACTTGATGTGATTTTACTTGCACCTCCACGATTTAGAATATTAAAAAGTTTTTGATAATCAAATTTAATTTTTTTTGCGTAGGACTTATTTAAAATCTTTTCAAGTGAAAGACAAATGTTTTTTGAATTACAATTAAACTGAATTAGTTCATCTATAACGCCCTTTTCCATTATGATATTTACTAAGGATATGTACTTAAGTTTTACAACAAATTTTGCGATCAAAAAACTTAAGTAGCTACTCTTATAACAAACTATCTGAGGAGTTCCAAGTAATGCTGTTTCTAATGTTGCAGTTCCACTTGTGACAATAGCAGCTTCCGATAATTGAATCAGATTATAAGTATTATTAAATATAACTGGAATTTGAGTTTCATTCAATATGGGTTTATAATCATAGATTGATCTTCCAGGCGCTCCAGCAATAATAAATTGAAAATTTTCAAATCTTTTGGAAACTTTAATTAATTCAGGTAAAATTTTATTTATTTCTTGTTTTCTACTTCCAGGCAATAGTGCAATCAAAGGTTTGTTGGTTAAAGAATTAATTTTTTCAATAAAGTTTTTATCTATTTTTCTTTTTGGGATATGTTCCATTAATGGATGACCAACATAATCAACTTTAAATCTATACTTTTCCTCATAAAAAGATTTTTCAAAAGGGAGAATTACGTATAAAGAATCTATATTTTCTTTAATTGTTTTAACTCTACTTTCTCTCCAGGCCCATACTTGAGGACTAATATAATAATGGTTGTTAAATCCTTTTTTTCTGGCCCATTTGGCTATTCTTAAATTAAATCCAGGGTAATCAATAAAAATTATTACATCTGGTTTAAATTTTTCAATACTTTTTTTACAAAAATTTAAATTTTGGTATATAGTAAAAAGGTTTTTAAAAACTTCCCAAAACCCCATAAATGATATATCCTTAAAGTGTTTTATTATTTTACCACCAGCTTTTGACATTAAATCCCCCCCCCAACAATTTATAATAGCTTTTGGATCAGATTTTTTAATTTCCTTGATCAAGGATGCACCATGCAGATCTCCAGAGGCTTCTCCAGCAATTATATAATATTTCATTTTAAAAAAATTTAATTAGAAATATTAATAGAACAATCATTAAAGATGCTATAACAATGCCTGTTGCAAAAGAAATTTTATTTTTTCTAATTGAAAGAAAAAAAATTATAAGATTTGAAATTGCACCTAAACTTAACAATCCTCCAAATTTTCCTTGATCATAAAGTGATATCCAACTATCTTCAACGGGGGAACTTGACAAAATTAGGGTGATAAAAATAACTGAGGAAGCTGTTGCTAAAAGTCCAGTGAATATACCAATCAAAATAATTCTTTTATTCAAAATCCCAGGTATTTAATTTTTGAATCATCGGATAATCAGTAAAGTCGTATTGAACAGGAACTATCGAAATAAAATTTTTACTTAATGCCCATTCATCAGTGTCTTTTCCTT
>PAHL01000031.1 GCA_002711185.1 Flavobacteriaceae bacterium | reverse complement strand
ACCAGAATTTTTAGCTGCAAATGAAATACATGAATTATTAGATCAATCCGCCTTTTTTAATAACCATAAATTTGAAAATGGCGCCCTTACATTAGTTGGAACCACACTTGAGAAGGAAGCTCCATTTGTTGGTAAAACAGTTATGGAGGCTGCTTCTGTCTATAATGACATACATTTTATGCCAGTTGCTATTCAAAGAAAAGAAGCCCAAAACTCAATTATACCGAGGGGAAATACAATATTTAACGAGGGAGATATTGCATATTTTATCACACTCAAAGAGGGGGTTAATGAAATCTATAAGCTTGCCGGAAAAGTAAGGAAAACAGTTAATAATGTAATGATTCTGGGTGGAGGAAAAATCGCATTTAATACAGCAAAGAAATTGATCCAAAAAAAAATAAATGTCTCATTAATTGAACAAAACAATTCTAAAGCAATTGACTTAGCGGATAAGCTTCCTGAAGCTGTTGTGATAAAGGGAGACGGTACTAATTTAGAATTATTGGAAGAAGAGAATTTAAACATTATGGATGCCTTTATTTCTGTAACTGGTAATTCTGAAACAAACATAATATCTTGCTTAATGGCAAATTCAAAAAACGTTTCAAAAACAGTTGCTTTAGTTGAAAATATGGATTATTTCAAGCTTTCTCATTCAATTGGAATAGATAATTTAATTAATAAAAAATTACTTACTGCAAATACAATATTTAGGTACATCAGAAGAGGCGATGTTGTTGAAATGACTATGTTAAATAATTTAGATGTTGAGATTTTAGAATTTATTGTTAATGATCAATCAATGATTTGTAATAAAAAAATAAAAGATTTAGATTTTCCAAGATCGGCTATTATTGGAGGAGTAATTAAAGATGGAAAGGGTGTGATTGCCCTTGGAGATTATGTTATTGCTTCAAAAGATAGAGTTCTTGTTTGTTGTCTTTCCGAAGCTCTTGATAGGGTAGAAGGTCTTTTTTTGTAAAATGAGCAGAATCAACTATAAAATAATTATAAATTTATTTGGACTATTACTCTTATTCAATAGTGGTTTTATGTTTTTATCTACTTTGGTAAGTTTATATTATAGTGATGGTGTAACCTTGGAATTTTTTAAGGCTGGAATGATTGTTTTTTTAATTGGATCTATATTTTTTTTTAGTACAAAAAATAACGATCAACAAATTCAAAAAAAGGAAGTTTTCTTAATAGTTACTTTAGGATGGTTATTGATGATTTGCTCAGGTATGCTTCCATTTATTTTTACAGATTCAATTCCTCAAATTTCATATGCTTTTTTTGAGACATCTTCTGGATACACTGCTACAGGTGCTTCAGTAATTGAAGATATCGAAAATCTTCCTGAGAGTATTTTATTTTGGAGAAGCACTACGCATTGGATTGGGGGAATGGGAATTATTGTTTTAGCTATTGCAATTCTTCCTTTACTTGGAGTAGGTGGAATGCAACTTTTTTCTGCAGAAACTCCAGGCCCAAGTGGTAATAAATTACATCCTAGGATTACTGATACCGCAAAAAGACTGTGGTATATTTATGTTGGATTGACTCTCGCTGAAACTTTATTGTTAAATATCGCTGGGATGGGCTTTTTTGATGCGATTAATAATTCAATGAGTACTATTGCAACTGGAGGTTTTTCCACTAAAAATGTTAGTATTGCTCATTGGAATAATAATCCATTAATTCAATATATAATCATATTTTTTATGTTTATTTCAGGTGCAAATTTTGTGTTAAGCTATTTTGCATTAAAGGGAAAGGTAAATAAATTTATTAATGATGAGGAGTTTAAAGTTTATTTTATGTTTGTTCTTATTTCAGTTATTATTGTTTCTTTTGTTATTTATTTTAATGTTGATTTGACAAATTCAAGGTTTGATCATCCTCAGATTTATGGAAAGTTTGAAAGTTCAATAAGACATGCACTTTTTCAAGTTATTGCAGTCATAACTACTACAGGCTTCGTAACGGGAGATTTTTCTGGATGGACACCATTTTTGACTGTCTTTTTCTTTTGCCTTATGTTTGTTGGTGGATCGTCTGGNTCCACATCTGGTGGAGTAAAAATTGTAAGGCATTTGCTTATGATAAAAAGCGCTTTNCTAGAACTCAAGAGATCATTACATCCAAGTGTAATNATAAGACCAAGATATAATGGTTCAATTTTAGATCAAAATNTNATACATAATATNTATGGTTTTTTAATACTTTATATTTTNTTNTTCATTTTAGGAGTATTTTTTTTCACTTTAACAGGTCTTGATTTTAAATCTTCATTAGGAGTTTCAGCAGCAAGTCTGGGGAATNTTGGTCCAGCAATTGGCGATTTTGGNCCTTCATTTACATACTCATCTTTGCCACAATTAGGAAAATACTTAGCTTCATTTCTCATGATTTTTGGTAGACTTGAATTGTTCACNGTTTTCGTTATTTTTACTCCCTATTTNTGGAAAAACAGGTAAAAAAAATCAATTTAAATTTTGTCTTATTTTTTCATANAACACAATACCTGAGGTCACAGAAACATTTAANGAGTCAATTGAGTTAAACATTGGTAATTTAACAGAAATATCCGCAAGTTTCATTAGCCCNTTATTGATACCTTTATCCTCTGAGCCCATTATAAAAGCTGTTGCNTTATTTAATTTTATATCAAAAAGATTNATATTAGATTTTTCACTAACAGCAATAATTTCTGTATTGAAGGATTTTAAGATATAAATCGCATCTTTTAAATGGGATACTCTTGAAATAGGAACTTTAAAAATACCTCCAGCAGAGGTTTTTATGGANTTTTCATTTATTGGTGCAATACCTGTTTGGGGAATAATCACGCCATTTACAGAGGCAGCAGCAGANGACCTTAATATCGCNCCCATGTTTCTTGAATCTGTAATTCCATCAAGTAANAAAAAAGTAGGAATGGTNTTCTTTAAAAAAGCTTCCTCTATTAATTTTTCAATATTTATGTAGTCAATTTTTGATATTATTGCGANTACTCCTTGGTGATTTTTGTCTTTTATTTTGATTAATTTTTCAGGTGGNACATATGAAAAGGGAATATTACTATCCCTTAAAGATTTTTCAAGACGTTGGAATAAAGACCCCTTTTTTCCTCTTTGCAGCCATATCTTTTGAATATTTATACCAGAATCTATTGCTTCGATTACGGAGTGTATACCATAAATTTCAAATGTGTTTTTCATTTACCAAATTTAGTTTTTAAATTGTTTTTTTATTAAAATAACTAATCGAAAAACTTAACTTATTTAAAATCAGTCTTTTAATAATTACTTTTATTCTTGANTNAGAATTTAAGTTTTTTTTTTTCACTCAAAAAATTCTTTTTGATAAAAAAACGACTATTTAAAAGTTGAAAGACAAAAAAATATCATAAATTTGCACGCCCAAAAGATGGGATATAATAAAAAAAAAATTAAAAAAACATGCCAACTATTGCTCAATTAGTTAGAAAAGGTAGAGTTACTAATTTAAAAAAAAGCAAGTCTGCTGCTCTAGAATCTTGCCCTCAAAAANGAGGNGTATGTACTAGAGTTTACACTACTACTCCTAAAAAGCCTAATTCCGCAATGAGAAAAGTAGCTCGTGTAAGATTAACAAATGCCAAAGAAGTAAATGCNTATATTCCAGGAGAAGGCCACAACTTGCAAGAGCACTCNATTGTATTAGTTAGGGGTGGACGTGTGAAAGATTTACCCGGAGTTCGATATCATATCGTAAGAGGAGCNCTTGATACTGCCGGTGTTGAGGGNAGACTTCAGAGAAGNTCCAAATATGGNGCTAAGCGTCCTAAAAAATAAAGATTTAATTTCAATNATTCTTAATGAGAAAAAGACAAGCAAAGAAAAGACCATTATTACCAGATCCTAANTTTAATGACCAACTTGTTTCTAGGTTTGTTAATAATTTAATGTGGGATGGAAAAAAATCTACTGCACTAAAGGTTTTTTATGATGCAATTGANATTATAANNGATAGAAAAGAGGATGATGAAAAATCAGCAATAGAGATATGGAAGGATGCATTGTCCAATGTAATGCCTCATGTCGAAGTAAGAAGTAGAAGAGTTGGAGGAGCTACTTTTCAAATCCCCATGCAAATTCGTGCCGATCGTAAAGTCTCACTTGCAATGAAATGGTTGATTAGTTATTCTAGAAAGCGAAATGAAAAATCCATGGCATTAAAATTGGCGAATGAGTGCATTGCTGCATCCAAAGANGAAGGAGCTGCTGTCAANAAAAGAGTTGATACACATAAAATGGCTGAAGCAAATAAGGCCTTTTCACACTTTAGATTTTAACNTTTTTTATAAACTNCAAATCTATGTCACGTAACTTAAAATTTACTCGAAATATTGGAATTGCAGCCCACATTGATGCTGGTAAAACTACNACAACTGAAAGAATTTTATTTTACACAGGCGTGAGCCACAAAATAGGTGAGGTTCATGACGGAGCTGCAACAATGGATTGGATGGAACAAGAGCAAGAGCGTGGAATTACTATCACATCTGCTGCAACAACTTGTAATTGGTCCTTTCCAACAGATCAAGGAAAACCAACAGAAATTTCAAAAGAATATAAATTCAATATTATTGACACTCCAGGTCACGTTGATTTTACTGTAGAGGTTAATAGATCTCTGAGAGTTCTTGATGGTCTTGTTTTCCTTTTTTCAGCTGTTGANGGTGTTGAGCCTCAGTCCGAAACAAATTGGAGGCTNGCCGATAATTACAAGGTTCCTAGGATAGGTTTTGTTAACAAAATGGATCGTCAGGGTGCAAATTTTATTGGTGTTTGTAATCAAGTAAAGGATATGCTTAAATCAAATGCAGTTCCAATTGTACTTAATATNGGAGATGAAGATAATTTTAAGGGTATTGTAGATTTAGTAAAGAATCGTGCAATTGTTTGGCATGACGAAAATTACGGTTCAACCTTTGATGTTGTTGATATTCCTGATGATCTAAAAGATGAAGCTCAATTACTTAGAAATAACTTAATCGAAGCAGTAGCTGAATACGATGAGATCNTACTTGAAAAGTTTTTTGATGATCCTGATAGTATAACTGAGGATGAGGTTCACAATGCATTGAGGGCTGCAACACAAGATATAAGTATAATTCCTATGATCTGCGGATCTTCATTCAAAAATAAAGGAGTACAGTTTTTGTTAGATGCAGTTTGCCGTTATCTNCCTTCTCCTGAAGATAAAGATGCCATAGTTGGTTCCGACCCTAAGACAGAATCAGAGATTTCCAGAAAACCAACAGTTAATGAACCTTTTTCTGCTCTTGCCTTTAAAATTGCGACAGATCCATTTGTTGGGCGTTTAGCTTTTTTCCGCGCTTATTCAGGGCGTTTAGAAGCAGGTTCATATGTTTTAAACAATCGTTCAGGAAACAAGGAAAGAATTTCTAGAATTTATCAAATGCATTCAAATAAACAAAATTCAGTTGAATACATTGAGGCTGGTGATATAGGAGCTGCAGTTGGTTTTAAAGATATCAAAACTGGTGATACTTTGTCTGATGAAAAATCTCCAATTGTGCTCGAAAGTATGAATTTTCCTGACCCTGTTATAGGTATTGCTGTTGAACCAAAAACAAAAGCAGATGTGGATAAGTTAGGTATGTCTCTAGCTAAATTAGCTGAAGAAGATCCTACTTTCCAGGTAAAAACTGATGAAGCATCCGGTCAAACAATTATATCTGGTATGGGGGAACTCCATCTTGACATAATAATCGACAGGCTTAGAAGAGAATTTAAAGTTGAGGTAAACCAGGGACAACCTCAAGTTGAATATAAAGAAGCTCTAACTGCAAAAGCACAACATAGAGAGGTTTATAAAAAACAATCTGGAGGTAGAGGTAAGTTTGCCGATATAGTTTTTGAAATAGAACCAGCCGATGAAGGAAAACCNGGCCTTGAATTTATAAATCTTATTAAAGGAGGTAATGTTCCAAAGGAATATATTCCCTCTGTTGAAAAAGGATTTAAAATGTCAATGAATAATGGTCCACTAGCTGGATTTGAGGTTGATGCAATGAAAATCACGTTAAAAGATGGNTCTTTTCATGCTGTAGATTCTGACTCTTTATCATTCGAACTAGCAGCAAAATTAGGGTTTAAAGAAGCTGCCAAAGCTGCTAAAGCTGTAATAATGGAACCAATAATGAAGCTTGAAGTGTTGACCCCAGAAGAAAATATGGGAGATATAGTAGGAGACCTTAATAGACGAAGAGGTCAAGTTAACTCGATGGATGACAGGGCTGGAGCGAAAGTAGTCAAAGCTGAAGTTCCATTATCCGAGATGTTTGGNTATGTTACATCATTGAGAACTCTTTCTTCTGGAAGGGCAACTTCAACAATGGAATTTTCTCACTATTCGGAAACACCAACTAATATTTCTGAAGCAGTAATTGCTGATGTTAAAGGAAATAATAATTAATTTATCAATTGATGAGTCAAAAAATTAGAATAAAATTAAAATCATATGATCATAATCTAGTAGATAAATCTGCAGATAAAATTGTCAAAACAGTCAAAACTACTGGTGCAATAGTTACTGGTCCGATTCCATTACCTACGAATAAAAAAATATTTACAGTCTTGCGTTCACCACATGTTAACAAAAAATCCAGGGAACAATTTAAATTATCATATTACAAAAGATTATTAGATATCTACAGTTCTTCCTCTAAAACTATTGATGCTCTGATGAAACTAGAACTTCCAAGTGGGGTTGAAGTAGAAATAAAAGTTTAAAAATTAATACAAAATGTCTGGAATAATTGGTAAAAAAATCGGAATGACTTCAATCTATGATAACAATGGTAAAAACATACCTTGTACAATAATNGAAGCTGGTCCTTGTGTTGTCACTCAAATTAAGACAAAAGAAACAGATGGATATAACTCNATTCAGCTTGCTTATGGAGAAANATCTGAAAAAAATATTTCGAAATCTAAANTAAACCATTTTAGAAAAGCTAAAACTTCACCTAAANCAAAGCTACATGAGTTTAAAAACTATGANCACGATTATAAACTTGGCGATAAAATAAATGTTGATCATTTCATTGAAGGAGAGTTTGTTGATGTTTCAGGTATTTCAAAAGGTAAAGGGTTCCAAGGAGTTGTAAAACGTCATGGTTTTGCCGGTGTTGGTCAAGCAACACACGGACAACACAACCGTCTTCGAGCACCTGGTTCAATCGGAGCTGCATCATATCCTGCAAGAGTTTTCAAAGGAATGCGTATGGCTGGTCAAACTGGAAATAAAAAAAACACTATTCAAAATCTTCGCGTGTTAAAAGTTNTCCTAGAAAAAAATATTATTCTTTTGAAAGGTTGCGTCCCTGGGTATAAAAATTCATACATAATTATAAGTAAGTAATGGAAATCAAAGTTTTAAATATTAAAGGAAAAGATACTGGAAGAAAAGNAAAACTTAATCCATTGGTTTTTGGAATNGAGCCAAATAATCATGCGGTTTATCTTGATGTTAAACAACACCTAGCCAACAAACGTCAAGGAACTCATAAGTCNAAAGAAAGATCNGAGATTATTGGTTCAACAAGAAAAATAAAAAAACAAAAAGGAACAGGAACTGCNAGAGCAGGAAGTATTAAAAATCCCCTATTNAGAGGAGGTGGTAGGGTTTTTGGTCCCANACCAAGAGATTATAGCCAAAAAGTAAATAAAAAGGTTAAGCGATTAGCTAGAAAATCAGCTTTATCCATTAAAGCTAAACATAAAGAGATAATTGTTTTAGAAGATTTTGATTTATCAGAAGCTAAAACCTCTAGCTATTTGAGTATTTTAAAAGCTTTAAAAATAGAGTCCAAAAAATCCCTAATAGTATTGGGAGAGCCAAATAAAAATGTATATTTGTCCTCTCGAAATTTAAAAAATTCCGAAGTTGTAACTAATTCTGAATTAAATACTTACAAGATAATGAACACTGTAAGATTAGTTCTTAGTGAAAGTTCAATTTCTAATTTAGAAAATATTTTAAGTTAATCAATGAGTAATATGAGTATTATTTTAAAACCAATTATCACCGAAAAAGCCACATCAGAAAGTGAGCTTAGTAATAAATATACTTTTATTGTTAACTCTAAATCTAATAAAGTTGAAATTAAAAATGCTGTTGAGAATTATTATCAGGTTAGCGTTGCTAAAGTAAGGACTATGAATTATGGCCCTGTCAGAAAAACAAAGTTTACTAAAACTGGTATTCAAAACGGTAAATCAAACTTAATTAAGAAAGCTATTGTTCAACTTGAAGAAGGAAATCAAATAGATTTTTACACTAATTTATAAGTTATTTAATATGTCAGTAAGAAAATTAAAACCAGTAACACCAGCACAACGATTTCGAGTTGTAAATGGATTTGATTCAATCACTACTGATACTCCTGAAAAAACTTTACTGCAAGCTAAAAAGAGAAGTGGAGGTAGAAATAATAAAGGAAAAATGACAATAAGACACCGAGGTGGAGGCCATAAAAAACGATATAGATTAATAGATTTTAAGCGTGACAATTTTGGNNTTTTGGGTGAGGTTAAGTCTATTGAATATGACCCAAATCGAANTTCTTTTATCTCCTTAATAGAATATAAAGATGGAGATAAAAGATATATTATTNCTCAATCTGGGTTAAAGGTTGGTCAAAAAATAATTTCAGGTGAATCAGCACCACCAGATTTAGGTAATGCATTACCATTATCAAAAATCCCACTNGGAACTATCATTTCATGCATAGAACTTCGACCAGGTGGTGGAGCAGTNATATCCAGAAGTGCAGGTTCTTTTGCTCAACTTATGGCTCGTGAAGGTAAGTTTGCAACTATAAAGATGCCCTCAGGTGAGACAAGATTAATTCAAATCAACTGTTATGCTTCAATAGGTGCTGTATCAAATTCTGACCACCAATTAATNGTCTCTGGAAAAGCTGGTAGATCAAGATGGTTAGGCCGCAGACCGAGGACAAGACCCGTAGCTATGAATCCTGTCGATCATCCAATGGGAGGAGGAGAAGGAAGAGCATCTGGAGGACACCCNAGATCNAGAAATGGGGTTCCTGCTAAAGGTTANATAACTAGATCTAAATCAAAGGCTAGTAATAAATTTATTTTAGAAAGAAGAAAAAAATAAAATATGGCACGTTCATTAAAAAAAGGTCCTTTTGTTAGTCATAATCTTATTATGAAAATCAATAAAAATATTGAAGATAATAAGAAAACTGTTATTAAAACATGGTCAAGATCATCATTAATTACTCCTGATTTTGTTGGTCAAACTATCGGAGTACATAATGGTAAAACTCANATACCTGTTTACATCACAGAAAATATGGTTGGTCATAAATTAGGAGAATTTTCACCAACAAGATCTTTTCGAGGGCATGCGGGTGCAAAAAATAAAGGAAAAAAATAATTTACAATGGGGAATCGAAAGAGACAAAGCGCNGATAAGGTAAAAGAATCTAAAAAANATATTTCTTTTGCTAAGTTAAATAACTGTCCAACATCTCCACGTAAAATGAGACTAGTTGCNGATCAGGTAAGAGGACTAAATATTGATANAGCTCTTTCAACTCTAAAATTCAGTCCAAAAGAAGCNTCAAGAAGTTTGGAGAAACTTCTTTTATCAGCCATTAACAATTGGCAGTCAAATAATGAAAACTCTGATTTTGAAAAAGCATCGCTGTTTATTAAAGAAATTAGAGTTGATAGTGGAAGTATGTTAAAAAGACTCAGAACTGCTCCCCAAGGACGTGCTCATCGGATTAGAAAGCGATCTAATCATGTTACACTAGTAATAGGAGCAAATAATATTGAAAACCTTTAAAAAAATTATGGGACAAAAAACAAATCCAATAGGAAATCGATTAGGTATTATTAGAGGCTGGGATTCTAACTGGTACGGNGGAAGTGATTATGGAGATAAATTAGCTGAAGATGATAAAATTCGNAAATATATTTTTGTCAGACTTGCTAAAGCTAGTGTTTCAAATATCATAATTGAAAGGACACTAAAATTAATTACAGTTACTATAACTACTGCAAGACCAGGNATAATTATTGGAAAAGCGGGTCAAGAAGTTGATAAATTAAAAGAGGAANTAAAGAAGATTACTCGAAAAGATATACAAATAAACATACATGAAATTAAAAGACCTGAGTTGGATGCAAAACTTGTTGCATCAAGTATAGCAAGACAGATTGAAAATAGAATTTCATACAGAAGGGCTATCAAAATGTCAATTGCTGCATCAATGAGGATGAACGCTGAGGGGATTAAAGTTCAAATTTCAGGTAGACTTAATGGAGCTGAGATGGCTAGAAGTGAGTCATACAAGCAAGGTAGAATTCCATTGTCTACATTTAGAGCTGACATTGATTATTCGTTAGTTGAAGCTCATACCACCTATGGAAGATTAGGAGTGAAGGTATGGATTATGAAAGGCGAGGTTTACGGAAAAAGAGAGTTGTCTCCTTTGGTAGGAATGCAGAATAAGTCTGGAGGTAATTCTAAAAATAATAAACAAAATAACCGACAATCAAGAAGATTAAGAAAATAAATTGAAACTTTTACTCTAATGTTACAACCAAAAAAAACCAAATTTCGAAAAGCTCAAAAAGGCAGAATGAAAGGTCTTTCCCAAAGAGGATATTTATTATCTAATGGGATGTTTGGGATTAAAACTATTGATTCACATTTTATTACATCAAGACAAATCGAAGCTGCTAGAATTGCAGCAACTAGATTTATGAAAAGAGAAGGTCAATTATGGATTAAAATATTTCCTGATAAACCAATAACAAAAAAGCCATTAGAAGTAAGAATGGGAAAAGGAAAAGGTGCTCCAGAATATTTTGTGGCTGTTGTAAAACCTGGTAGAATTTTATTCGAAGTTGCTGGAGTCCCAATTGAAATTGCAAAAGAGGCTCTTAGACTCGCTGCTCAGAAGCTCCCTGTTAAAACAAAGTTTATTATTGCTAGAGATTATCAAAATTAGATTTATATGAAACAAAAAGAGATTGAAAAGCTTTCTGCAGAGGATTTAATTGATAAATTAGCTGAATTTAAAAAAAAATTAGCTGATTTGAAGATGACTCATACAGTTTCACCTATTGAAAATCCTTTGCTAATAAGAGAAACTCGAAGGGTTATTTCTCGTATTTATACTGCAATGTCGTATAAAAANAAATCTAAATAATTTACAGTTTATGAATATTGATAGAAACTTAAGAAAAGAAAGAATAGGGATTGTGACTAGTAACAAAATGCAGAAGTCAATAATTATCTCTGAAGTAAAAAGAACAAAACATCCTATGTATGGAAAATATGTTTTAAAAACTAAGAAATATACTGCCCACGATGAAAAAGATGAATGCAACGTTGGTGATACAGTAAAAATAATGGAGACACGTCCCCTAAGCAAAACAAAAAACTGGAGGTTAGTTGAAATAATAGAAAGAGCTAAATAATATGTTACAACAAGAATCAAGATTAAAAGTTGCTGACAATACAGGCGCAAAAGAGGTTTTAACTATTCGTGTGCTTGGTGGAACCAAAAAAAGATATGCATCTCTTGGAGATAAAATAGTTGTTTCTGTAAAAAACGTTACTCCTGCTGGTACTGTAAAAAAAGGTCAAGTTTCAACTGCAGTCGTTGTGAGAACAACTAAAGAGGTTCGAAGAAAAGATGGGTCATACATACGTTTTGATGATAATGCTTGTGTTTTACTAAATGAAACAGGAGAAATGAGAGGAACAAGAGTTTTTGGTCCAGTTGCTAGAGAATTAAGAGACAAGCAATTCATGAAAATTGTTTCATTAGCTCCAGAGGTTCTATAAATAAAAAATTATGATCAAAATAAAAATAAAAAAAGGAGATATAGTTAGAGTTATTTCAGGAACCCACAAAGGGAAGGAAGGTAAGGTTTTAAGAATAGACTCTGGCTCACAAAGAGTCTTAGTCGAAGGTGTCAATATTGTAAAAAAACATACCAAGCCAAATTCTCAGGATCCAAAAGGCGGAATTAAAGAAAAAGAGGCTACAATTCACATTTCAAATATCTCTCTTTTTTTACCGGATGGTAAAAATACACGAGTAGGTTATAAATATGAGGATAATAAAAAAATAAGATTTTCAAAAAAAACCAATGAAGTTATATAATCATGAATTATCAGCCAAGACTTAAAAAAGAATATAAAGACCAAATAATTAGTACTTTGAAGAAAGAATTTAATTATAAAAATGTAATGCAAGTTCCTAAACTCATTAAAATAGTTTTGAGTAGGGGTGTTGGATCGGCTGTTTCTGANAAAAAATTAATTGATCACGCAACTGAAGAATTGACTCAAATTACAGGTCAAAAAGCNGTAGCCACGATATCAAAAAAAGATGTTGCTTCATTCAAACTAAGAAAAGGTATGCCTATAGGNGCTAAAGTAACTCTCAGAGGAGAAAGAATGTTTGAGTTTTTAGACAGACTTGTTACCTTTGCTTTACCAAGAGTAAGNGANTTCCAGGGTGTTAAATCGTCAGGTTTTGACGGTAGAGGAAATTATAATTTAGGTATAACTGAACAAATAATTTTTCCTGAAATCGATATAGATAAGGTTAATAAAATTGGTGGAATGGATATATCATTTGTAACTACTGCAAAAACAGATAAAGAAGCAAAATCCCTTCTAAACGAAATGGGTTTACCATTCAAAAAAAATTAATATGGCAAAAGAATCAATGAAAGCTCGAGAGATAAAAAGAGCAAAAATAGTAGCAAAATATTCATCTAAGCGTAAGGCCTTGAAAGAGGCAGGTGATTACCAGGGGCTTCAAAAATTACCCAGAAATGCTTCACCTGTTCGATTACATAATAGATGTAAGTTAACTGGTCGTCCCAAAGGTTATATTAGACACTTCGGGATTTCAAGGGTTACTTTTAGAGAAATGGCAAACAAGGGATTAATACCTGGCATAACAAAAGCCAGTTGGTAAAAAAAATAATATGAATACAGATCCAATAGCAGATTATCTAACCAGATTAAGAAATGCAAATAGCGCAGGTCACAGAACAGTTTCTGTACCTGCCTCAAATTTAAAGAAAGAAATTACTAAAATTCTTTTTGACCAAGGCTATATATTAAGCTATAAATTTGAAGATACAAGTAATAATCAAGGTAATATTAAGATAGCTCTTAAATATGACTCTTTAACTAAAGATCCTGTTATAAAAAAAATTCAAAGAATCAGTACTCCTGGTTTACGACAATACAATTCAAGTATTGATTTACCTAGAGTTTTAAATGGTCTNGGAATTTCAATTATTTCAACTTCAAAAGGAGTTATGACTGGAAAAGAAGCAAAAAAAAATAATGTAGGAGGAGAAGTTATTTGTTATGTATATTAATAAAATCACAATTTAAAAAATGTCAAGAATTGGAAATAACCCCATAAAAATACCAGAAGGTGTTCAAGTTGAGCTCTTACAGGATGAAATATCCGTAAAAGGTAAACTTGGTCAATTAAAACAAAATTTTTCTGAGGTAAAAATAGATATTANTGAAGGAANTATTTCAGTTCAAAATCTATCAAAAACTAAAAGTTCTAGAGCTAAACATGGTTTATATAGATCACTTATTTACAACATGATTCATGGAGTAAATAATGGTTTCACCAAAGAATTAGAATTAGTAGGAGTTGGCTATCGGGCAACTAATCAAAATCAAATTTTGGATTTAGCTCTTGGATTTTCTCATAATATTCTTTTTGATGTAGCCCCTGAAGTTAAAGTGGAAACCATAACAGAAAAAGGAAAAAATCCAATAATCAAGTTAACTTCGCACGACAAACAATTAATTGGTTTTGTTGCTGCTAAGATTAGATCATTNAGAAAGCCTGAACCCTACAAAGGTAAAGGCATTAGATTTGTAGGTGAGCAAATTAGAAGAAAAGCAGGGAAATCCGCATAATTTTATTAAAAATGAGATTAACTAAAACAAAACGCAGAGAAAGAATTCGTAGCAGAATTCGTAAGACCATAAGTGGAGATGCTTCTAGTCCAAGACTATCAGTTTTTAGAAGCAACAAAGAAATTTATGCCCAACTAATTGACGATAAAAATGGTAAAACAATTACCACTGCATCTTCTAGGGAAAAGGAAGTTTTGGGCTCTTCTAAAATAGAAAAATCAACAAGTGTNGGAAAATTAATAGCTAAGAGATCTATTGACTTAGGAATAAACTCAGTCAAATTTGATAGAAGCGGATATTTATACCATGGTAGGGTCAAATCTCTAGCTGAAGGTGCTCGTGAGGGTGGATTAAAATTTTAAATTGTATTATGTATCAAAATTATANTAACATAGAATACGTTAAACCTGCAGGCTTAGATCTAAAAGATCGTTTAGTGGGTGTTCAACGTGTAACTAAGGTCACTAAAGGAGGAAGGGCTTTTGGCTTTTCCGCCATAGTAGTAGTGGGAGATGAAAATGGTGTTGTTGGCCAAGGTCTTGGAAAGTCAAAAGAAGTTTCTGAAGCAATAGCAAAGGCAATTGAAGATGCTAAGAAAAATCTTGTCAGAATACCAATTAAAAAAGGAACACTCCCGCACGAACAAAAAGGGAAATACGGAGGGGCAAAAGTTTTTGTTAAACCTGCTTCAGAAGGAACAGGTGTTATTGCTGGTGGGGCCGTTCGAGCTGTTTTAGAATCTGTAGGAGTTCAAAATGTTCTTTCTAAATCTCAAGGTTCTTCAAATCCTCATAATGTTGTTAAAGCAACTTTTGATGCTCTTTTAAAGTTAAGAAGTCCAGAAAAAATTGCTAAAGAAAGGGGCATTTCAATTGAAAAAGTTTTTAATGGTTAAAACAAAAAAATAATATGGAAAAGATTAAAGTTGTTCAGCTTAGAAGCTCTATTAAGAGAATAAAATCTCAAAAAAGAACACTCGAAGCATTGGGACTTCGAGGAATAGGCAAGGAAGTAATTCATAATTCATCGCCAAGTATTTTGGGAATGATTAAAAAGGTTGAACATTTAGTATCTGTAGTTAAAGTTTAAAAATAAAAATTTATGAGTTTAGATAATTTAAAGCCTGCAATTGGATCTATTCAAAAAAACAATAAAAGATTAGGTAGAGGTGAAGGTACAGGTAAGGGAGGTACAGCTTCAAGAGGTCATAAAGGGGCTAAATCTAGATCTGGATATTCAAAAAAGCTAGGATTTGAAGGGGGACAAATGCCTTTACAAAGACGTGTCCCAAAGTTCGGTTTTAAAAACATAAATAGAAAAGAATATACAGGTGTTAATATTGATACAATTCAAGAATTAGTTGAATTAAAAAAAATAAANAAATCATTATCCATTGAAGAACTAATTTTATTTCGTTTGGCTGGAAAAAATGATTTTGTAAAAATTTTAGGAAGAGGAAAAATAAAATCTTCAATAAAAGTTTCTGCTCATAAGTTTTCAGAATCCGCAAAAAAAGCAATCGAGGATGCTGGAGGTGANGCNATAGTTATTTAATTTAAAATGAAAAAGTTTTTAGAGACAATAATAAATATATACAACATNGATGAACTTCGTCAGAGGATAACAATTACACTGTTTTTGTTGCTAGTTTATCGTTTGGGAGCGCAAATAGTTATTCCAGGAATTGATTCAGTTCAACTTGCATCTCTTGCTGAGAGAGCAGATGGAGGGGGGTTGTTAGGAATTTTAAATGCCTTTACAGGTGGAGCTTTTACAAATGCATCGGTTTTTGCGTTGGGTATAATGCCTTATATATCTGCATCAATTGTTGTTCAATTAATGGGAATAGCGATACCTTATCTTCAAAAACTACAAAAGGAAGGCGAAAGTGGGCGAAAAACTATTAATCAAATTACCAGATGGTTAACAATTGCAATATGTGTTGTCCAGGCTCCTGCTTATCTTTTTGGCCTTTCTGCTCTTGGAGTTCCAGATAGTGCTTTCATACTTGGAAGAGGACCACTATTTTTATTTTCATCTGTAACCATTCTGGTAACAGGAACAATATTTGCAATGTGGTTGGGTGAGAAAATAACTGACAAAGGCATTGGAAATGGTATATCTTTATTAATTATGGTAGGAATAATTGCAAACCTTCCGTTATCATTTACACAAGAGTTTATTTCAAGGGTTTCTGAAAATAATGGAGGATTGATGCTAGTATTAATTGAACTTGTTCTTTGGATAATAATTATTTTATTATCGATACTGCTTGTAATGGCTGTAAGACAAATTCCCGTTCAATATGCACGAAGAACTTCTGGAGGAAACTCAATAAAAAGNNCCAGTTTATCTGGAAGCAGGCAATATATTCCACTAAAGTTAAATGCCTCTGGTGTAATGCCAATAATATTTGCTCAAGCATTAATGTTTGCACCTGTTTATTTAGGTAGTTTATTCGGAAACTCAAGTTTTGGCCAATGGATGCAATCCGAGTTTTCAGATATATTCGGATTATGGTATAATATATTATTTGGTTTACTTATAATCATTTTTACNTTCTTTTATACTGCTATGACCGTNCCAACTAATAAGATGTCTGATGATTTGAAAAGAAGTGGTGGCTTTATTCCTGGGATAAGACCTGGAAATGACACATCTAATTATCTTGATAATATAATGACTAATATTACATTTCCTGGGTCGTTATANTTAGCTGCCATAGCTGTTTTTCCTGCTGTAGTTGTTAAGTTTATGGGTATGCAACAAGGGTGGGCATTATTCTATGGTGGAACATCATTACTAATTATGGTTGGTGTTGCTATAGATACAATACAGCAAGTAAACTCCTATCTTTTAAACCGTCACTATGATGGATTAATGAAAACAGGAAAAAGTCGAAGAACAATAACACCAACGATATAATTTATTCATGGCTAAACAAGAATCAATAGAACAGGAAGGAAAAATTATCGAGGCTTTATCCAATGCTATGTTTAGGGTAGAATTAGAGAATGGTCATGTNGTNACAGCACATATTTCAGGTAAAATGAGGTTGCATTATATTAAATTACTTCCAGGGGATAAAGTTAAATTAGAAATGAGTCCTTATGATTTATCAAAAGCAAGAATTACCTATAGATTTTAATATTTATAAGAAAAAAATTAGATGAAAACAAGAACTTCAATTAAGAAAAGAAGCGCCGATTGTAAAATTGTAAGGAGAAAAGGCACTTTATATGTTATTAACAAAAAGAATCCTAGATTCAAACAAAGACAAGGATAAATTATGGCAAGAATATCAGGGGTTGATATACCTAAACAGAAAAGAGGCGTAATAGCTTTAACGTACATATTTGGAATTGGAAAAAGTAGAGCTTCTACAATTTTAAAAAAAGCCAAAGTTAGTGAGGAAACAAAAGTTTCCGACTGGACAGATGANGAAACCGGTCGTGTAAGAGACATGGTTAGTAGTTTTAAAATTGAGGGCGAGCTAAGATCAGAAAACCAAATAAATATNAAAAGATTAATGGATATAGGATGTTACAGAGGAATTCGTCATAGAACAGGACTTCCTTTGAGGGGTCAAAGAACAAAAAATAATTCTAGAACCAGAAAAGGAAAAAGAAAAACAGTAGCTAATAAAAAGAAAGTAACTAAATAAATAAAACTAATTACTAATGGCAAAAACAGTTTCAAAAAAAAGAAAAGTAATAGTGGAGGCTTCCGGTCAGGCACACATTAATGCTTCTTTTAATAATATTATTATATCTCTAACAAACATGAAGGGGGAAGTTATTTCATGGTCCTCAGCTGGAAAAATGGGTTTTAGAGGATCAAAAAANAATACGCCATATGCTGCTCAAACAGCTGCTGAGGATTGTGCGAAACAAGCGCAAGAAGCCGGACTCAGAAAAGTGAAAGTTTACGTTAAGGGTCCAGGAAATGGAAGAGAGTCTGCCATACGTACCCTACANAATAACGGGATTGAGGTTACAGAAATTGTTGATGTAACNCCACAACCTCATAATGGTTGTCGTCCTCCTAAAAGAAGACGTGTTTAATTTTAATAATAGTTATAAAAAAAATATAAAATGGCAAGATATACAGGTCCTAAAACAAAAATAGCCAGAAAATTTGGTGAAGCTATTTTTGGAGAAGATAAGTCTTTTGAGAAGAGAAATTATCCACCTGGACAGCATGGAAATAATCGTAGACGTGGAAAAAAATCTGAATATGCAATCCAACTAATGGAAAAGCAAAAAGCTAAATATTCNTACGGTATCTTAGAGCGTCAATTTAAAAACCTTTTTGAAAAAGCCAACAGATCAAAAGGGGTTACTGGTGAGGTTTTACTTCAATTATGTGAGTCTCGTCTTGATAACACTGTTTTTCGACTTGGATTATCATCCTCGAGAAGTGGATCGAGACAACTTGTCTCTCATCGTCATATTACGGTTAATGATAATATTGTAAATATACCATCTTATCAATTAAAACCAGGAGATGTAATTGGTGTCAGAGAAAAATCAAAATCATTAGAGGTTATAAAAAACTCATTGAATAACAATAAAAGTACCTACGAATGGCTTACATGGGATAGTGATTCTTTAAAAGGTACTTTTGTTTCAATTCCTCAGCGTATTCAAATCCCTGAAAATATTAAAGAACAATTAATTGTAGAACTATACTCAAAATAATAAAATTATGGCAATATTAAATTTTCAAAAACCAGACAAGGTAGTTATGATAGATTCTTCAGATTTTGAAGGAAAATTTGAATTTCGACCCTTAGAACCAGGATATGGATTGACTATCGGAAATGCTCTAAGAAGAGTCCTCTTGTCATCTTTAGAGGGGTTTGCAATAACATCTATAAAAATNGATGGTATTGATCATGAATTTTCTACTATTCCAGGTATAGTTGAGGATGTAACNGAAATTGTTCTTAATTTAAAACAAATAAGATTTAAACGACAAATCGACGATGTCGATGATGAAAAAGTAAATCTCAGTTTTTCTGGACAGGATCAGCTAAAGGCTGCNGATTTACAAAAATTTATTTCTGGATTTCAAATTTTAAATCCNGATCAAGTTATATGTAATTTAGAAAAAGCTGTTCAGTTTAACTTTGAACTAATAATTGAAAAAGGAAGGGGTTATATTCCTGCTGAAGAGAACAAAAATATAGATTCTGCTTTAGGAGTAATAGCTATAGATTCAATTTTCACTCCAGTTAAAAATGTTAAGTATATAATAGAAAATTACAGAGTAGAACAAAAAACTGATTACGAAAAGTTAGTATTTGAAATTGTCACTGACGGTTCTATTCATCCAAAAGATGCATTAACTGAAGCTGCTAAAACTTTAATCCACCACTTCTTGTTATTTTCTGATGAAAGAATTACTCTTGAAGCTGATGAGATTGCTCAAACTGAAACCTATGACGAAGAATCACTCCATATGCGTCAACTTCTCAAAACTAAATTAATCGACATGGATTTATCGGTTAGAGCACTTAATTGTTTAAAAGCNGCAGAAGTAGATACTCTTGGTGATCTTGTTTCGTACAATAAAAATGATTTAATGAAATTCAGAAATTTTGGNAAAAAATCCTTGACTGAACTAGAAGAGTTAGTCGTATTAAAAGGCCTTTCATTTGGAATGGATTTATCAAAATATAAATTAGATCGTGATTAACTAATAATTTAAGTATACCATTATGAGACATGGAAAAAAAGTAATGCACTTGGGTAGAAAAAAGGCTCACCGTAAGTCGATGTTATCGAATATGGCATGCTCTTTAATTGAACATAAATCAATTAACACTACAGTCACTAAAGCAAAAGCTCTAAGAATTTTTATAGAACCATTAATCACAAAATCTAAAAGTGATTCCACACACAACAGAAGACTGGTTTTTGCAGATTTAAGAAGTAATAAACATGTNTCAGAATTATTCGATGTGATATCAAAAAAAGTTGGTGATAGACCAGGAGGATATTGTAGAGTAATTAAATTGGGTAATAGGTTAGGAGATAACGCGGATATGGCTTTAATCGAGTTAGTAGATTTTAATGATATTTATTCTGTTGATAGCCATAAGAAGAAAAGTACTAGAAGACGTAGATCAAAAAATAAGGATCAAGATTCGATTAAAAATGAAAAACCAGATTCTAATGATAAGTTGACTGAATCTTCAGAAAAAAAATAAATTTTCTACAATAAAATTGAAAAGGATAATCATTTTAGATTATCCTTTTTTTTATGTTAATTTGTAATACTTATTTATGAAGTATAAGGCATTAAAAAAAGCGATTGTTCTTCTTGCTGATGGCACTAGATTTTATGGAAAATCAGTTGGCATTGAAGGAAGTAGTTTTGGAGAAATATGCTTTAATACTGGAATGACTGGATACCAAGAAATTTTCACTGATCCTTCCTATTTTGGTCAAATAATGGTCACTACAAATACACATATAGGAAATTATGGAACATTAGACTTTGATTCTCAATCAAATGGAATTAAAATTTCAGGCTTAATATGTAAAAATTTTAGTTACGTTCAAACAAGACCATCATCAAAAGTCGATTTGTTTTCATATTTTAAAAACCAAAATAAAATAGTTGTTTCAGATGTTGATACCAGAGCTTTAGTTAGTTACATCAGAGAAAATGGTGCAATGAATGCAGCAATAACAACTGAGTTAAACAAAATAGATGAAATTATTTTAAAGCTAAAAAAACTTCCTTCTATGGTAGGCTTAGAATTAGCATCTAAAGTTTCCACAAAAAAACCATATTTTGTTGGAAATCCAAATTCAAAATATAAGGTCTCAGCACTTGATCTTGGTATAAAACAAAATATTTTGAATCATTTTTCAAAAAGAGACATATATACAAAAGTTTTNCCTTACAATTCTTCATTTGAAGAATTATCCGAATGGGACCCTGATGGATATTTTATATCTAATGGTCCAGGAGANCCTCAACCTCTTAAANGTGCTCAATTATTGGCAAAAAAAATAATTAAAAATAATTTACCTCTTTTTGGTATATGTTTAGGTCATCAGGTAATAGCCATAGCTAATGATATTCCGACATATAAAATGTTTAATGGTCATCGCGGTATAAACCATCCTGTTTTTAATCATCAATTAGGAAAAGGTGAGATAACATCTCAAAATCATGGTTTTGCTATTGATAAAGAAAGTGCAAAATNAAACCAAGATATTATAATAACCCATAGTCATCTTAATGATGATACTGTTGCTGGAATAGAAATTAAAAATAAAAAATGCTTTTCAGTCCAATATCATCCTGAGGCAGCGCCAGGACCTAATGATTCAAATTACTTATTCGATAAGTTTATTCAATTAATTAAAAATTAAAAAGACAATGAGTTCTATTACTAAAGTTCATGCAAGACAGATATTTGATTCAAGAGGAAATCCAACAATAGAAGTTGATTTGATTACCAAAAATGGAATTTTAGGAAGAGCGGCAGTACCATCAGGTGCTTCAACTGGAGAGCATGANGCTGTTGAAATGAGAGATGGTGGATCAAACTATATGGGCAAGGGTGTTCAGAATGCAGTTAAAATTGTTAATGATGTAATATCAAAAAAATTAATAGGNCTGTCTGTATTTGATCAAACAGGTATAGATAAGTTAATGATTGAATTAGATGGTACAGAAAATAAGTCAAAATTAGGGGCTAATTCAATTCTTGGAGTCTCTTTATCTCTTGCAAAAGCTGCAGCTAACGAACTTGGACTCCCNCTTTATAAGTACATAGGGGATATTAATTCNAATACTCTTCCAGTTCCAATGATGAATATAATTAATGGGGGNTCACATTCTGATGCACCTATTGCATTTCAGGAGTTCATGATTATTCCTAGTGGAGCAGAAAGTTTTTCACATGCAATGAAAATGGGTACTGAAATTTTTCATAATCTAAAAAAAGTTTTAAGTAAAAAAAAATTATCAACATCGGTTGGAGATGAAGGTGGTTTTGCTCCAAAATTAAAAGACACTGAGGATGCACTCGACACAATACTATTGGCAATAAATAATGCAGGGTATAAACCTGGAAAAGATATNAATATTGCTTTAGATTGTGCTTCATCAGAATTCTTTAAAAATAATAAATATGATTACTCAATTTTTGAGGGAGAAAATGGAAAAATTAGAAGCTCAAAAGAGCAGGCCGAATACTTAGTTCAACTTGCTTCAAAATATCCAATAATTTCTATTGAGGATGGAATGGATGAAAATGATTGGGAAGGATGGAAATATTTAAATAAAATTGGTGGAAAAAAACTTCAATTAGTTGGAGATGATCTTTTTGTCACAAATGTTAAAAGACTTTCTAAGGGAATTGAAGGAGAGTATGCAAATTCCATCCTAATTAAAGTTAATCAGATTGGAACTTTAACAGAAACAATAGCTGCTGTTGAAATGGCTCGAAAAGCAGGTTTCACATCTGTAATGTCACATAGNTCAGGTGAGACTGAAGATAATATTATTGCAGATCTTTCAGTTGCCTTAAATACAGGCCAAATAAAAACTGGTTCTGCGTCTCGAAGCGACAGAATGTCAAAATATAATCAATTGCTTAGAATTGAAGAGGAATTGGGAAAGTTGGCTTATTATCCTAAAATGAAGGCATTTAAATTTTGATTAAATTTGTTATAATTAATAATTATGGANGATAAAATTAAATTCCTTTATAATGGAAACGAGCACGAGTTTCCTCTGGTGCAAGGTTCNGAAAATGAGGTGGCTATTGATATAAAGACACTTCGACAGAATACTGGATTAATAACATTAGACCCAGGATACAAGAATACGGGTTCATGTATAAGTGATATTACATACCTTGATGGTGAAAATGGAATTTTAAGATACAGAGGCTATGATATAGCTGACCTAGCTAATAATTCCAGTTTTATTGAAGTATCTTATTTATTNATATTTGGAGAACTACCATCCAAATCAAAGCTCCAGGAATTTGAAAACGATATTAAAGAGGAGTTAATAGTTCATGAGGATATAAAAACTATTCTTAAAAGTTTTCCAACAGGAGCGCATCCGATGGGAATTCTTGCCTCTCTTACCTCAGCATTAATATCTTTTAACCCTGGATCTGTTGATGTAAGGTCTGAAGAAAAAATGTACCATGCTATNGTTCAATTAATGGCAAAATTTTCAATACTTACTGCTTGGGTTCATAGAAAACATCAGGGACTTCCTCTAAATTACCCTGATATTTCGATGTCCTTTGTTGAAAATTTATCCAAGATGATGTTTATGAAACCNAATAAAAATTACTCTAATCAAAGTATAACTATTTCAGCTCTNAATAAACTTTTAATTCTTCATGCAGACCATGAACAAAATTGTTCTACATCAACTGTTCGGATTGTTGGCTCATCTGAGGCTGGACTTTTCGCATCAATATCTGCAGGAATTTCAGCACTTTGGGGAAGACTGCATGGAGGTGCAAATCAAGCGGTTATTGAAATGTTAGAGTTAATCAGAAGAGATGGTGGTGATACAAAAAAATTTATGTCCAAGGCGAAAGATAAAAATCACCCNTTCAGATTAATGGGCTTTGGCCATAGAGTTTATAAAAACTTTGATCCACGTGCAAAAATAATCAAAAAAGCTGCAGATGATGTTCTTGACGAGTTGGGTATTAGTGATCCNATTCTTGAAATTGCCAAAGGACTGGAAAAGGAAGCTTTAAGCGATAAATACTTTATAGATAGAAAGTTATATCCCAATGTTGATTTTTACTCTGGAATTATATACAGAGCTCTTGGAATTCCTACACAGATGTTTACAGTAATGTTTGCTTTAGGAAGATTACCAGGGTGGATAGCGCAATGGAAAGAAATGAAATTAAATCATGAACCAATTGGACGTCCTAGGCAAATTTATAAAGGCAGTAAACACAGAAAAATATAATTTAAAAAGGATTTCTTAGGCTAGATGATGCCTTTTCATCCATCATTTTTTTAAAAAACGAATACTCTTTATCCTTTCTTACATCTAATTTAATAAAGCTGCTTTCATAGAAAATAGAATATTGATAAGATTTTTCCTTATGAATATTTAATTTATAAAATGGTATTATTAAGCCATAAGTTTCTAAAAGACTTCTAAATCTAACTATTATTCCTTTTGGTCTTAACTCTATATTGCAGTAATTTATATTTTTATCTAAAACTAATAAGTTATTTATGTTATCAGAGGATTTATTTATTTTAAATCTAGGAGACCCGATACCATTTTTCTTTATTCTATCTATTAATGAATAAGGGGAACCAATTATTGAATCTATTTTTTTTTCAATTGGTTTATCGTTATATGAAATATTAATTAACATTAATTAAAATTAATACTTAATAATAGTTATTGCTAGCAATAAAGTGAGTTTATTTATCTTTACTTTATATTATGGAATTGGAAAATCAATTAAAAAATATTGTAAAAATAATTATTAAAAAAAAATTTAAAATTTTAATTGATAACTTAATTTTTCAGCCAACTAGAAAAGAATTTGAGGGTGATATTACACTGTTGCTTTTCCCTCTTTTGAAAAAGATTAAAACTGATCCAGAAACTTTAGGAAAAGAAATTGGATCAAATTTAAAATCTGATTCGAATATTATCGAAAAATATAATCTTGTAAAAGGATTTCTTAATTTGACTGTTTGCAATTCTTTTTATATTTCTTTTTTAAATGATATAAAAAATCATAAAAAATATGGGCATATCAAACCAAATAAAAGCTCCAAAAAGATAATAGTTGAATATTCATCACCAAACACCAATAAACCGCTCCATCTTGGTCACATCAGGAATAATTTACTAGGGTTTTCAGTATCTAAGATTTTAGAAGCAAATGGATATAATGTAATTAAAACTCAAATAATTAATGACCGTGGAATACATATTTGTAAATCAATGGTAGCATGGAAATTATTTGGAAAAAATGCGCGACCATCTGATTTAAATAATAAAGGGGATCAATTCGTTGGTAAATTTTATGTTTTATATAACGATCAATACAAACAAGAAGTAGCAAAATTGATTGCTGATGGATTTTCTGAAATTGATGCTAAAAATAATGCTCCTATATATATGAAAGCAAAAGAATTATTAAAAAAATGGGAGCTAAATGATGGTGAAACAAAAAAATTATGGTCTGAAATGAACCAATGGGTATATAGCGGTTTTGAAATGACATATAAAAAACTTGGTGTTGATTTTGATTCCATTTATTATGAAAGCGATACATATTTGTTAGGCAAAAAGATAATAGAAGAAGGGATTGAAAAAAAAGTTTTTTATTACAAAAAAGATGGTTCTGTATGGGTTGATTTAAGCTCTGATGGATTAGATGAAAAGCTTTTATTAAGATCGGACGGTACTTCAGTTTATATCACACAAGATCTTGGTACTGCTTTTCAACGGATTAGAGATAATCCTGAGATGAGTGGAATGGTTTATACTGTAGGAAATGAACAGGATTATCATTTCAAAGTTTTGTTTCTTATTTTAAAAAAGCTAGGATATAATTGGTCTAAAAATCTTTTTCATCTTAGTTATGGAATGGTCGATCTTCCTTCAGGTAAAATGAAAAGTAGAGAAGGAACAGTTGTTGACGCTGATGAGTTAATTGAAAGTATGATTGAATCAGCCGAGAAAATTTCAAGTAATCATGGAAAGAAAATCAAGCTAGATGATTCTAAGAAATTATATAACGATATTGGTCTTGGGGCCTTAAAATATTTTATTTTAAAAGTAGATCCTAAAAAAAGAATCTTATTTGATCCAAAGTCATCTTTTGATTTTAACGGAAATACCGGCCCTTTTATTCAATATACTTATGCTAGAATTCAATCTATTTTAAAAGAAAATAAAAATATTCAGTGGAATTCAAATAAAACAACTAAAATTCATTTGAAAGAAAAGGAAATTTTAAAACAAATTTTGATCTATCCTGAGGTTATTAAAAATGCAGGTAATTTATATAGCCCATCATTAATTGCCAATTATATTTATGATTTGGTAAAGCTATTTAATTCTTTCTACCAAAATATTAATATTTTAGGTGAAAAAGATTCAAATCAGAAAAGTTTTAGACTTCTATTATCTAGAAAAGTGGGAGAAATTATCTATAATTCATGTCTTTTATTGGGTATCAATGTTCCAAACAGAATGTAAATTAACGCGCATAGTATTTTAATATTAAATTCAGTAAAAAACAATTCAATATGCTAACTTTGAAATTATTTTAATTTATGTTTGATAATTTAAGTGATAAACTTGAAAAAGCTTTCCAGATCCTTAAAGGGCATGGGAAGATTACCGATATTAATGTTGCAAAAACTCTAAAAGAAGTTAGAAGAGCTCTCTTGGCTGCTGATGTCAATTATAAAATTGCAAAAGAATTTACTGACAAGGTAAAAAATAAAGCTTTAGGTCAAAACGTATTAACAAGCTTAAAGCCTGGGCAGTTAATGATAAAAATTGTCAAGGATGAACTTACTTTATTGATGGGTTCAAAATCTTCTGAATTGGATATTTCAAAAAAATTATCAATAATTTTAATGTGTGGACTTCAGGGATCTGGAAAAACTACATTTTCTGTAAAACTCGCAAAATTTCTAAAATCAAAAAGTTCAAAAAAGCCATTACTTGTTGCTTGTGATGTATATAGACCTGCAGCTATTGAACAATTAGAAGTATTAGCTAAACAGATCGATATACCAGTATTTAAAAATTTAGATGAAAAAAACCCTGTTATCATTGCAAAACAAGCCATTAATTTTGCAAAAAAAAATAAAAATGATTTAATTATAATTGATACAGCAGGTAGACTTGCAATTGACGATTTAATGATGAAGGAGATTTCTAATATTCATACAGCTGTTAAACCAAATGAGACATTATTTGTAGTTGACTCCATGACTGGTCAAGATGCTGTGAATACTGCTAAATCCTTTAATGATCTTTTAAATTTTGAAGGTGTTGTTCTTACAAAATTAGACGGAGATACAAGAGGTGGAGCGGCTCTTTCTATTAAATATGTTGTTGATAAACCAATTAAGTTTATTGGAACAGGAGAAAAAATAGATGCAATTGATATATTTCACCCCGATAGAATGGCTGATAGAATATTAGGGATGGGAGATGTTATTTCGTTAGTTGAAAGAGCTCAAGATCAATTTGATTTGGATCAAGCAAGAAAAATAAATAAAAAAATTGCAAAAAATAAGTTTGGGTTTGATGATTTTTTAAGTCAAATAAAACAAGTTCAAAAGATGGGTAGCATGAAGGATCTTGTAGGAATGATTCCAGGTGCTAATAAGATGATAGGAGACCAAGAAATAGATGACGACGCATTTAAATTTATTGAAGTTATAATTGGTTCAATGACTCCAAAAGAAAGAACTCAACCAGATATTTTAGATCAAAGTAGAAGAAAAAGAATTGCAAATGGCTCAGGTAGAGATATATCCGAGGTAAATCAATTAATAAAACAATTTGATCAGATGAGCAAAATGATGAAGATGATGCAGGGGGGAAAGGCTAATCAGATGATGCAAATGTTTCAAAACCAAAGGTAGTTAAATGAAAATTTTAGATGGAAGGAAACTTTCAAATACGATTAAAGAGGAAATTAAAAAAGAAGTTTCTAAAAGAGTGCTTGATAAAAAAAAGCAACCTCATTTAGCTGCTGTTATAGTTGGGAATGACGGCGCCAGTTTAACATATGTTGGAAGTAAGGTCAGATCCTGTGAGCAAATAGGTTTTACATCTACATTAATACACTTAAAAATCACTACTACGGAAGAAGAGCTTTTGGTTCAGATTGATGAATTAAATAAAAACCAAAATATTGACGGATATATTGTTCAACTTCCTTTACCTAAACACATTAGTGAAGAAAGAATTCTGCTTGCTATAGATCCAAAAAAGGATGTTGATGGGTTTCATCCAACAAATTTTGGAAGGATGGTTCTTGAATTACCCTCTTTTATCCCTGCTACTCCATTCGGGATTATTGAAATTTTAAAACGATATAAAATTGAAACTTCTGGAAAAAACTGTTTAGTCATAGGTAGGAGTAATATTGTAGGAAGACCTATTAGTATTCTTATGAGTCAAAAAGTATCATATGGCAATTCAACAGTTACTTTAGCTCATAGTAGAACTAAAAATCTTGAAGAGTTAACTCTTAAAGCCGATATAATAATATCTGCATTGGGAGTTCCAGAGTTTTTAAAAGANAATATGATTAAAGAAAATGTTGTTATTATAGATGTTGGCATTACNAGAGTNCCNGATAATTCTCNNAAAGGTTACACTATTAAAGGTGATGTAGACTATCNAAATGTATCNAAAAAAGCTAGTTATATAACACCNGTTCCNGGNGGTGTAGGNCCAATGACAATNGCNATGCTACTTAAAAATACACTTTTAGCTTGTCAGAGGAANGACTAGATATTTTTCTCGAATGCTTGATAAATTCTTAGAATAATAAGGCCAAAAAGTACACTTGAAACAATCAGTAAAACATTGGTTAGTCCCTTAGAGGCAAAAGATAGTCTAATTAAAATTGTACAAATTACAAAACCAGTATTTCTAATAAGTTGACTATATTTTTCGGTATACTGAAAAGAAAGTAGTAGTATAAAAACATCAGCTAATATAAGAATTGTAAAAAACTCATTATAAAAAATTGAATTTATATCTAAAAAACCNCCTGAAATTANATTTTCATTNACTAAATATAGCTCATAAATCCAGTTANNTACACTGTAAATTGCCATTATGATTAGTAATGGNAANAAAATAATACTAACACCTTTTTTTGTNGAAATAAATCTTTTGATATTATCACTTACAGGTTTCACAGGGTTTTTTTCTTTTCTAAGATTAAAAAGATAAATCAAGAAAAATAAAATTATTATTCCAAATAGATCATAAATAAGCTGCAAATTTGGTGAACTCTCTAACCAATTTGCATTCAAATTTATTCTTGGAATATCACTAAATATTTTTCTGATTATAATTAAAGAGATTATTTCAAACTGTTTTGAAATAGCAGTAGTAAATGATCTGGGGAGATAAAAAATTAGAAGGTATGTTTCGTAAAATAATATAATAGAAAAAGGAGTGTAAATCGCAGATATAGGGTCATCTAAAAGACTTCCTGAAAACCCAATATTTAGTATGTTATAATTCTTGATATAAATTAAAATCAAATGAATAATAAAGCCTAATATAGAAGCGTAAAGAGTATAACTTTCAATTTTATTTCTATTTTTGGATGAAAAAATAGTATCAAAGGTCTTATNNAGAAAATTCAGCCAAACCATATTTATTTTTTAAAAAGTTGATCAATATTCCTAAAACTTTTAAACTCCAGGGCATTTCCAGCAGGATCATAAAAAAATAATGTTTTTTGTTCGCCTGGCATCCCTTCAAACCTTAAATAGGGAGAAATTACAAACTCAACCTTATTTTTAAGTTTATTCGCAAAAGCATCAAAATCCTCCCATGGAAGAACAACCCCAAAATGAGGAACAGGAACGGATTTTCCATCAACTTCATTATGATGATTTTTTGGATTGTGATTTTGATCTAAATGAACTACTAATTGGTGTCCAAAAAAATTATAATCAGCCCAATGATCACTTTTTCTTCCTGGAGGAAACCCCAATATATTTTCGTAAAAATTTATGGCAACTATTATATCATTTACTGGAATTGCAAGATGAAATGGTGAAATATTATTCATACTCTAAAGTATTATTTTTTTTTCACTTGGTCGATTCTATTAGATTATCTTTGTTAACATGAGTAAAAATAATTTTGATCATGAAGTTAGTTCAGGTAGAATGCTCCCATTAATGGAGGCATTTTACACTATACAAGGCGAAGGTTTCCACAAAGGTAGTGCCGCTTATTTTATTAGAATTGGCGGTTGTGATGTGGGTTGTCATTGGTGTGATGTTAAAGAAAGCTGGGATCCTAAATCTCATCCACCAACAGATATAAGAAAAATTGTCAAACAGGCAAGTAATTTTTCAGACACTATAGTTGTTACNGGNGGTGAACCTTTAATGTGGAATATGAAGCCNTTAACANCCNTACTGAAAGAGAAAAATTTAAAAGTCCATTTGGAAACCTCTGGTGNTTATGATGTTACTGGTAAGTGGGATTGGTTCTGTCTATCTCCGAAGAAAAATAAAAATCCAAAAAAAAAATCGTATGAAATCGCTGACGAGTTGAAAGTGATAATATATAATAAATATGATTTTAAATTTGCAGAGAAGGAGTCAAAAAAAATCAATAGTAAGTGTAAACTATTCCTTCAGCCTGAATGGAGTAAAAGAGATCAGATAATGCCTTTAATAGTTGATTATGTTATGAAAAACCCTAAATGGAAGGTCTCCTTACAAACGCATAAATATCTAAAAATACCTTAATAAAAGTCGGTNTAAAGTAAATATTTTTTTCTAATTATTTTAAATTTTTCTAATTTAACTCTCCAGCTTTTTCTAATCTCTATTTCAGATACTTTATTGATAATTTGCTCTCTGAGTANGNCATTACCTGCAATTCTTTCGAAACTGTCTTTGAAAAATATCTCATTTCTTTGAATTTTATTATATGCATCAATTAACCATGAAAGCTCAATTTTATTTGGNACCTCAATTTTTTCCAATGTTACTCCATAACAAATTTGATTTTTCCATTTNGGATTTTTTGAACCAAAATTTGCTTTTGGTTTAAATTGAAAATTTGATTTTGGAAAATTTGGATGACCATAGATTTGAAACTGTTTTTCAGTTCCCCTTCCCACACTTATTGAAGTAGGTTCAAGCAAGCATAAACTTGGGTATAAATAAATTGCTTGATTGTTAGGTAGATTTGGAGATGGTCTTATTGGTAAAATATATTTTGATTTATGTGTATAATTTCTATTTGCTATAACTTTTAAATCACATTTTATATTATTTTTTAACCATCCCTCTCCATTTATCATTTTTGCGTATTCACCAATAGTCATACCATGAACAATTGGAACGGGATGCATTCCGACAAAAGTTTTATACTTTAAGTTTAAGACTGGTCCATCTACATAATGACCATTTGGATTAGGTCTATCCAAAATTATAATTGGAATATTTTCCTCTGCACACGCCTCCATAACATAATGTAGAGTTGATATGAAAGTATAAAATCTTGCTCCTACATCCTGTATGTCAAATAAAATTATATCAATATCCTTTAAGTGTTTTGGTAATGGTTTTTTAGTTTTTCCATAAAGTGAAATAATTTTTATTCCAGTTAATTTTTCATTATCATCTTCCAACAAATCTCCATTATCTAAATTTGAATAATATCCATGTTCAGGGGCAAAAATTGATTCTATATTAATTTTATTTTCAATTAGAATATCAACTAAATGTTTATTNANATCAGAATTNAATCTNCTNGCATTNTGAGCAACAACNCCNACATTTTTATTTTTTAATAATGGTAAGTATTCTTCTAATCNNTCAGANCCNGTTTTTATTTTTATTTGTGAGGAGCAATTGAAAAAAATCAAAAGAGAAACAAATAATAAAAATGTATTTTTGGTATCTAATGTAATAAACATAAGGTTTGAACTTAACTTANTTATTGGCTAAAAGATTAAAAAGAAATAATTCACATAATAATATTTCATCACAAATAATAAAAGTAGCAATATTAGCTTTAACAATAAGTGTTACTGCGATAATTATCTCTATTACNACTGGAAAAGGTCTTCAACAGACAATCGAAAATAAAGTTACNGCTTTCAATGGAAATATAATTATTTCAACTTTTGANAATAATAANTCTCAACTTTCATTAAATCCATTAGAATTTGATAAAGAAGCGAAATCTTTATTGACTGGCATAGATAATATATTAAGTTTTCAAAGTGTTGCATATAAGGGAGGACTTATTAAAAACNAAGATAATTTTGAAGGAATTATTTTTAAGGGAGTTGATCCAATTACTTATATCAACTCAAGTTTTACAGAATTTATTACTGAAGGAAGATTTATTGATTCTATTTCAAATAAAAAAAATGAAATTGTAATATCTAAAACCTTATCNAGAAAATTAAATGTAAACATAGGNGAAAGTGTTGTAGGGTTTTTTAAAAAAAATAACTATCAATTGATTCCAAACCAAAGAAAATATATTATTGTTGGAATTTATGATTCTGGTTTTTTTGATTTTGATGATACCTATATTATTGGAGATTTAAACCAGGTTCAGTCATTAAATTCCTGGTCAACCAATCAAGTTGGTAGTATTGAAGTCTATATTAAAGATTCAAAAAATGATAATCTTCTAGCAAAGCAATTATATGANTCCTTGCCATCCAATCTCGATGTAATTACTCTTAGATCTAAATACGATAGTATATTCCAATGGATTTCTCTTTTTGATCTAAATATTTATATAATTTTAATTATCATGATTTTAGTTGGTTTAATTAATGTTGCAACCGCATTATTAATTTTAATTTTTGAAAGAACATCAATGATTGGAATATTGAAAACAATTGGAGCAACTGATTTTCAAATTCAAAAAGTATTTTTATGGAATGGGTTTCAAATAATCATTAAAGGAATTATTTTTGGAAATNTNTTAGGGTTAGGTTTTTACTTGTCTCAAAAATACTTAAGATGGATAAAGCTTGATCCATACACTTATTATGTTAATTATGCTCCGGTTAGATTAGATTTTTTAGATTTGATTTCTTTAAATTTATTTACAGTCTTTATTTGTTTATTTTTGCTTTTATTTCCAACAAAAATAATTAGTAGTTTTTCACCAATTGAAAACCTCAGACATTAGTANATGAGAATATCAAATAATATACTTGAAACCATAGGAAATACTCCAATGGTTAAATTAAATAGAATAACTAAAGGGATCGAGGCTAAAGTATATGCCAAATTAGAGTTTTTTAATCCTGGAGCCTCAGTCAAAGATAGAATNGCTTTAAAAATGGTTGAAGATGCCGAAAAAAGTGGTCTTTTNAAACCGGGAGGAACAATTNTTGAAGGAACATCAGGGAATACAGGAATGGGTTTAGCTTTAGCTGCNATAGTTAAAGNCTATAAATTAATTTGTGTATCTACTGATAAACAATCTAAGGAGAAGTTTGATGTTTTAAAAGCTATGGGTGCTGAGGTTATTGTTTGTCCAACAAATGTTCCCGCTTCTGATCCAAAATCGTATTACAGCGTATCCAAAAGATTGGGAGAAGAAACTCCTAATTCTTGGTATGTTAATCAATATGATAACCCTTCTAATACAATTGCACATTATGAACAGACAGGTCCTGAAATATGGGAGCAGACAAAAGGAAAGATAACACATTTTGTTGTTGGTGTTGGAACAGGAGGTACAATCTCTGGGGTATCAAAATTTTTAAAAGAAAAAAATAATAAAATTAAAATTTGGGGTATCGATACTTATGGATCAGTGTTTAAAAAATATCATGAAACTGGAGTTTTTGATGAAAGTGAAATTTACCCCTATACAACAGAGGGAATAGGCGAAGATATTTTACCAAAAAATGTGAATTTTGATTTAATCGATTTATTTGAAAAAGTTACTGACAAAGATGCAGCAATTTATACAAGAAGACTTGCTAGGGAGGAAGGTATATTTGCTGGAAACTCTTGTGGAGCAGCTGTAAAGGGACTTATTCAATTAAAAAATGAGCTAAAGAAGGATGATATAGTAGTGGTATTACTTCATGATTCAGGAAGTCGCTATATTGGTAAAATTTATAATGATGATTGGATGAAAAAAATGAATTTTATCTAATCACAAATTACTTTCTGTAAAGTATTAGGCAAATTATTTTTTTCAAATTTATAATCATAAGTTGGCATCTGACTCATTGACCAATCTAGTAATTTTTCTTCTTTATTGTTTGTAAACCAAGATTTTAAATCGGTAATTATTTCTCCTGTTTTTCTACGTCTTATTTCCTTTGAAATTATTATACAATCAAGCCCTTTACCTATTCTAAATATTTCATTTATGGTTAAGGTGTAAAATTTACTTCCTTTTTTTTTATTTTCCTTGTTATAAATAACTTGATATATGTCAAATTCAACAGGAATCTTTTTAAATTTTGTTGGGGCTTTGTAAGTAATTATAGAATCAATTGAATACTTATTATTTATCTTATTTTCATATAGTTTTATAAGAACTTCTTTATCACTTAGTGATTTTTTTGGCTCTGAACACCCGAATATTACACTAACAAAAATTAATAGAATATTGATTTTTTTCACAATGTTAAATTAATCTAAAATTTCAAAAAATAATTGATTTTGTTAATTAGTTAGTTCTTAACATAATTTATATAACTTTACTGTATAAGAACAAGTTAGTCTATAATAATAATTTTTGACGTAATTCGTTATTTAGATTAATTGTATCAGGTGAGAATTTTGAAAAGTTTTATTAAACAAATCTTATTTTTTGGGATAATATTATTATCTCCAATTTTTCTTTTCTCTCAAGATATTAGAATAGATTCTTTTCAGGGAATTGCGGTGCCCTCACCCACTATTCCTGATGCTTGTCCTACCTTAACCTACGATTTTGGCACTGTTTTTACAAATACCTCAGCGGTTACACTAACAACATCTTCTGCAACACTAAAGATTACAGTGATAGGCACCAATTCAGCAACATATTATGCGGATATGCCAGTCTCTGATGTTCAATCTCAAACATCTTTTACTGTAACACAAACAATATCGATGATTAATCCAGGACCAAATACTGTTACGGCGGAGGTATATTTAGATGATTCTCCTGGAACTATAATAGATTCTAAAGTTGCTGAGATTACCGTAACAAGAGCAGCTGCATCTCCATTAAACACTCCTAGTTTAACTCAAACCCCAAGACAGCAAATTGTTGAGATACTTATTGGAACTGCTACAACTGGTTCTTCAACAGAAACCTATTCCATTACTTTAAGTGGAACAACTTATACCCACACAGTTACTGCATCAACATCAAGATCTGCTGATAATATTGCAACTGCATTAGCAACTTTAATTAATGCAGCAGCACCTTTTAATGCTTCGAATGCAGGAGCACCATCTGGAGCAGCAGCAAAGAGAATTATTAGGATTACCGGAGTTACTTCAGGAACATCCTTTAATTATTCTGCCTCTGCATCTGGAACACTTAGTTTTGATTCTCCAAATGTTATCGGCGGTTCTCAATCTGTTGAAATTTGTAGTAATGAATCAATTGATTTTAATACTAGTGGAGGG